>JAILFF010000002.1 GCA_024697705.1 Ruminococcus sp. | reverse complement strand
AATATGAAGTATTGGCGTGTCGAGCCGTATATCGGCATAGGTGCTTCGGCACATTCGGATTTCGGCAGGGTGCGCTATTTCTGCCCGCCCGACGTGAGCGCCTTTATCGCGGCGGAAACTCAGCCCGTCGAGATCGAGGATTCCGCCCCCGACCGCTTCGAGGAGCGCGTGATGCTCGGTGCCCGCCTTTCCGACGGCTTTTCGCTTTCGGAACTGACGGCTGCGGGCGGCGAACAGCGCACAAACGACCTGCTCAAACGAGCCGCTCCCCTCGCTGCCGCAGGACTTCTCACCGTAACGCCCGACCGCATAGCCCTCACCGAACGCGCCTTCCTGCTCTCAAACGAGATCATAAACCGTCTTCTGTAATACAAAAACAAACGCGCCCGTGCAACAAATCTGCACGGGCGCTTTCCCCTAAATTCTATAGATGATGGCTGCGAAGTAATGCGGTTTCGCCTTCCGCCTTCGCCTTTTCTTGCAGTGTGCCGCCACCGCCTGCCATTTGGCTCTCATTTGCCGTTGATATAATTATATACCAACCTCGGCATTTTGTCAAGTGTTTTTAAGTAAAAAAATTAAACTTAGACAAATAAAATTTTGATGTATTTTGCGAAAACATCGAAAATATTCACGAAAATATCACAATCACTTACGGAATCAACAATCTTGTTCTCGCAAGTTCGGAATTACTGTACAATCTGTCACCTGTCACATCGCGTATCAGCTTAATGTACGGCGGTAGGAACACCTCGTCGTCGATGCTTTCAAGCTCGATCTCCAGCGTGGCATACTCGTCGGAGAAGTCATAAATGTCAAGCTCGAATACCTGATCCTTGTAGGTGAACACATACCGTGATTTGATTATCGGAGGTCGGTCGGGAAGGCTTTCTTTTATCAGCCGATCATACTCGTCCACGTCGATCTCGCGCTCGATCTCGATACGGTCGCCGAAAGAAACGTGCGTTTTCTCGGTATAGGTATATGTCCAGCCATCGGCTTCGGTGCCGCGCTTTCTCACCCGCCGCATCGGACCGTTTTCGGGAGCCGAAAGATAGGTCTGCACGATGTCGGTGCGCTTTATCCCCTCGATCGCGGCAAGCTCGTCCTCGGTCGGGCGGAAGATAAGGTACTTGCGTTCGATCTCGTGCGGCTCGGAGCGCGGTATCAGCGAATTCAGCCCGTAGGTCAGCGTAAGCAGGCTGTCGCCCAGATGAACATTCTCGACGATCATTCCCTCGTAGCCCGAGAGGTCGTAATGCGAGAAATTCCATATTGCCTTTATCCCGAGCCTTGTGAGCTGATCGGCGACCTGCTGAGTCTCCGATTTCGGTATGCAAAGCACGGCGGCAAGCGGACATTCCCTTCGGCAGAACTCCTCCAGCGCGGTCATGGGAAGTACGGTCAGCTCACCGACCTTCCTGCCTTCGAGTGCAGGGTCAATGTCGAAAACGCCTGTCAGCCGACAGCCTCGGGTATCGAAATTGATATGCATGGCTATCGCCCTGCCCAGGTTGCCCGCGCCGATGATTATCGTTCCGAACTGCCTGTCAACGCCCAGTATCCTGCCGATCTCGCCGCGAAGCTCCGCGACGTTGTAGCCGTATCCCTGCTGTCCGAATCCGCCGAAGCAATTAAGATCCTGCCTGATCTGCGAAGCGGTCAGCTTCATTCTGTCGGAAAGCTCACGCGAGGAGATCCTTTCGATGCCCTGCTGCGAAAGCTCGCCCAGAAACCGATAATAGCGCGGCAGCCTTTTTATGACAGACACTGAGATCCTGTCGTTTTTCGGCACAATCGATCCCCCCTTGTAATTTGCGGCTGTTCCTTTTAAAGGAAAGAGACCTCCGCCGTGATTATCGGGCGAAGGTGCTTTCACGCTTATCAGTTATTGGTTTTCTGCTGAACGAAGTAGTCGTAAGCAGAGGGCTGCTTGCCCCCGACCTTCAGCCAGTTGCTGCTGTAAGGCTCTACGACAAGCGGACCGCAGAATTCGAGTATCTCGCCGAGCTTCGCCGAGGAAACGAATTCCTCGCCCGCGTGGCGCCTCGCCTCGTCCTTGGTGAAATAACATTCCACCAGCTCTTCGTCGCCGAAATTGTTTGTCGTCTTTACCCAGTATTCCTCTTTGGGATTTCTTACGCCGTCCTCGTTCTCACGCGGCAGCTCGCCTATAATATATACCCAGCTCTTTTTAAGCTCTGCGATACCGGGACGGATATCCAATGTTCCGCTGTTGATGCCGTAAACTCTCGAATAGTTGTCGAGAGAATCGCGCATCTGACCGAGGTCTTTTCTGGAAATTACCATCTTCTGTTCCTTAAGTCCGAAGATAAAGACCGCCTTGCAGTCGCCGTTCCACACCGCTTTGTCGAGAACATCTCCCAGACGCATAGGAACGACTCCCAGTTCAACACCCTTTCTCGTTTGCAGCTTTTTCAGCTGAGCAACAAGCGTTTCATGATTGAAAAATATATTCACCGCGTAGTCAATGAACGGTTCCCAGTTTCCGGGTCCCCTGACGATAACGGAAACATTTTTATCAAGATAATCACAGAAAAATTTTTCATCTAATGGAGCGTTCGATTCATATTCCTTTGCTGACAACTCCATATCCTCGAAATCCACAGTGGCAGCCGGACGATTAGAATCCGAATCCATATCCGAATCCTTTCCGAACAATCCAAATAACGCCATTTGAGAATCCCCCCGATCCAAAAATTTATGATAACTGCGGGATACGGCTGCAAGTCAGCGCCGATACTCCGCTCAAGTATAGTCACTACTCTTATTATATAGTATTTTTGCCCTGTTGTCAATAATAAATCACCAAAAACTTTGTTAATGCTACGTAAACAATATTCAAATACGCTAAAACCGTTTTTTATACATGATTTTCGTCAGCAAAAACGACGAAGGGCAAAAGAAAAACAAAAGGGAACATCGGTCTCCCGACATTCCCTTGCGAGGCGCCATCCAGATTTGAACTGGAGATCACGGAGTTGCAGTCCATTGCCTTACCACTTGGCTATAGCGCCATGCCAAATAAAAAAGCGGATTACGAGGCTCGAACTCGCTACCTCCACCTTGGCAAGGTGGCGCTCTACCAGATGAGCTAAATCCGCATAAACACTACATGGAGCAGGAATCGAACCTACGACTTCCGGCGTGACAGGCAAAACGTTGCGGTTAAGATCTTTGTCAAGATCCGTTTTTACGGCGTTCTACCACTGAACTATCCATGCACAAATGCCTCCGGACGGAATCGAACCATCGACACGGGGATTTTCAGTCCCCTGCTCTACCTACTGAGCTACAGAGGCATACTACAAAAATGCAGTATTTACAGCAAGTTCAAACGAAGTTTGAACTTGTAGCGCAAAAGCGAAGCTTTTGTGCAAGCGACCGGAATGAGGCTCGAACTCACGACCTCCAGCGTGACAGGCTGGCGTTCTAACCAACTGAACTACCCGGCCATGCAGTAACAGACTATTGCCTGCTCCCGCCCATGGAAGTTATAGGGATCGAACCTATGACCCTCTGCTTGTAAGGCAGATGCTCTCCCAGCTGAGCTAAACTTCCATCGTACAAATGGCTTTGTACTTTTTCTTTCGCTTTACTATCTCTTCAAGCGACTATTATATTATACACTAACAAGCTGACTTTGTCAACACTTTTTTTGAAATTTCTTTAGGTTTGTATACCTGCACAAATTTCTCATGCGTTTGCAGGCTTCTTATGACGTTTGTTTGCAAAAATCATCAAATTCTTCTCTCGAACCGCGAAAAACGTTCAGATCAATATACTTTTCCTCGCCGTTATAGCCGTCAAGAAGCCCCTTGCCGGAATACTGCCAGAAGTCCCACAGCGTTTTTTCCGACGGGTGCAGATAAACATTTCTTATCCACAGCCCGCAGCCCGGAAAGTTATCCTTTATATAGAGGCTGTACGCCTTGCCCGTGGCGTAGAACACGGGCTTCACGCCGTAATTCTCCTCAAACATAGCGACCATTTGTTCAAGCTCGGGAATCACTTCTTCGGCGGACTTGGGCTCGCTGCGGTATTTGCCGTAAAGTTCCACGTCAATGACGGGCGGCAGCATTCCGTCGAAGCCCTCTGCCTGCGAGATGAAATTCTCCGCCTGTGCCGCGCCCGCGCTGTCGAAGCTGAAAAAGTGATACGCCCCCACGCGCAGACCCGTCCGACGCGCCTGCTCCCGGTTGTACGCAAAGCACTCGTCGGCGTACTTGCTGCCTTCGGCAGCCTTGATGTACGCAAAGTCAAGCCCCTGCGAAAGCGTCGTCCAGTCGATCTCGCCCTGATACGACGAAACGTCAACGCCCCGCACGGGATATTTCTCCCGCGAGGGCGTGTTCAGCTTTATGACTTCCTTATATACAAGAAACAGCCCCGCCGCCGCGAGAACGCCGAGCGCCCCGCAGACGGCAAGAGCCTTTATCAGCCGTTTCTTCATTCGGCACTGTCCTCGTTTGCCGACGATTCCTTTATCAGCGACTTGATCTCGCCCGATGTAAAGCGGTATACCTTGTCGCAGAAATTGCACTTTACCTCCGTAACCTCGTCGCGGGCGAGGTCTTCAAGATCGTCCTTGCCGAGCGAGATCAGCATACGTTCGGTGCGCTCGCGGGAGCAGTCGCAGACGTAGTTCACCTCGAAATCGTCGAGCACGTCGGATTCGAGACCCGCAAGCGGGAGCTTTGCCAACTCCTCCGCCGTCATGCCGTTTTCGAGCAAATCCGTAACAGACGTAATGCTCTTCATGTTCTCCTCAATGCGGCTGATGACCTCCTCGGGCGCGAACGGCAGCACTTGCAGCAGGAATCCTCCCGCGCATTTCACGGTACAGTCGGGCTTCAGAAGCACGCCGAGAGCGCACGCGCCGGGGGTCTGCTCGCTTTCGGCGAGGTACTGAGTAATGTCCTCGGCTATCTCGCCCGAGACGAGCGGTATCTGCCCCGAATACGGCTCTTTCAAGCCCATATCCTTGATAACGGTGATAGTGCCGTCCCTTCCGACCGCGCCGCCCACATCGAGCTTTCCGGGGTACTTCGGGGCTATCTCAACATCCGTATGAGACATATAAGCCTTGACATTGCCGCAGCTGTCCGAAACGGCGATCATCGTTCCGATAGGTCCGTCGCCGTCGATGCGCACGGTAAGCGTGTCGTCACGGTTTTTCAGCCCGAAGCCCATAAGCGAAGCGCCCAGCGCCAGCCGCCCGAGTGCCGCCGTGCAGACCTTCGAGGAATGATTTATCTCCTCGATACGCGCCGCGATGTCGGTGCCGTCAATGGCACTGCACACCACCGAAGCGTCCTTTGTGATAACTCTTACTATTCTGCCCATTTGCATTTCTCCAAACAATTACATATACATATAAAGTGAATAGTGTATAGTGAATAGTGAAAGTTGCGGTGTCCGCTTCGCGGACGAATTTATATTAAAATATGCGCCGAAGGCGCTCCTTAACTATTCACTGTTCACTGTTAACTTTTAACTTTTTTGCAGACATACACCGCCCGTTCGCTTGTTTCCGTCGTCGGTTCGTCGGTGTAGTTGTCGTAAACAGCAAGCAGCTCCAGCCCCGCCTTTTCGAGCAGAGCCGTTATCTCTTCGTGCGGAAGATATATCTCGCGGAAATCCTCCGAACAGCGCTCGTATTTGCCGTCGTATTCCTCGAAAATATCAAGGAAAATCCGCACCGAACAGTCGGCGGGGTCGTACTCGTTCTGCCAGCCGCAGTAAAGCCCGTCAAGGCTGTAAATGAAGGCGTTGTCGGCGAGAACGTCGCGGTGCTTGTGGAGCGTGTTCACGTCGAAGATGAACAGCCCGTCAGGGTCACAAAAAAGCGACACGCGCTCAAAGGCTTTCAGCACGTCCTCGCAGCTTGCAAGATGATTTATCCCGTCGAGCGTACACACGGTAACGTCTATCGTGCCGAACATATCGAGCGAGCGCATATCCTGCCGCAGATATTGTATCGGCAAGCCGCTGTCGAATTTCTTGTCGAGAGCGCAGTTCAGCATTTCCTCCGAGCTGTCAACGCCGATAACGTCGAAGCCCTGCCGCGCAAGCTCCTCCGAGAGCGAACCCGTCCCGCAGGCAAGATCGAGCAGTATTCCCTTTTTCCCGCCGAAACGCTCGGTATAGCTTACTATCTGCCGCGCCATTTCCGCATACGGCACGTTTTCGGTAAGGCGGTCGTAGACCCGCGCAAATCCGCCGTAGCCGCTCAATTATTTGCCGCCCTTCTTTACCTTAAGGCGATCGAAAACGATGCTGTATCCGCCCGCGCCGTCGTAGGCAAGTGAACGGTTCACGCGGCTGATGGTCGCGGTCGAAGCGCCCGTCTCCTTAACGATATCGCTGTAAACGTGGTTCTCGGTCAGGAGCTTTGCCACCTGAAAGCGCTGCGAGAGCGCCTTAAGCTCGGGCACCGTGCAGAGATCCTTGAAGAACAGCGCACATTCCTCGGGCGTTTCAAGCGTTAAGATAGCCTCGTAAAGCTGTTCGAGATTTGCGGTGTTTATCTTGTCGTTCATAATATATTCGTCCTTTCTTATGCGGCAAAAACCGCTTTTTAGTCAAGTGTTAAAGTGCTAAAATATATTGATATTTTAGCACATAAAAGGCGGAAAGTAAAGCATACAGCAGAAAAGTTCACTATTTATTAACAAAATGTCGAACGCAATGGTATCGGTTATCATGCGCTAATCCACAATATATTGTGGTTGTCGGCTTTTATGCGCCGCATCTTACACAAATTATACCGCGATAGTTCAAAAAGAATTTACACGGTATTGCGGGGTATACTATTGACAATGAACGCCGATTGTGTTATCATAATCTTGTCAGTATAAGGGAATAAGGTATATATTATTAATAGTGTTTTTTGCTATTTTGAAAGGAATGATCGTTATGGCAGACGCATTTTGCCCCGAATGGGAAGGCTTTACCCCCGGCAGGTGGAGCGGTACATCGGTAAACGTCAGAGATTTCATCAAGAGGAATTACACCCCCTACGACGGCGACGAGAGCTTTCTTTCCCCTCCGAGCGAACGGACGAAAAAGCTTTGGGCGCAGGTGCTTGACCTCTTCGAGCAGGAACGCGCTAAAGGCGGCGTTCTCGATATGGACACAAAAATAATCTCCACCGTCACTTCGCACGGCGCGGGCTACATCGACAAGGAGCTCGAACAGATCGTCGGCTTGCAGACCGATAAGCCTCTCAAAAGAGCGCTGATGCCCTTCGGCGGGATCCGCATGGCTGTGGAAGCCTGCCGTCAGAACGGCTACGAAGTCGATCCTTCCGTCATCGAGATTTTCACAAAATACAGAAAGACCCATAATCAGGGCGTTTTCGACGCATATACTCCCGAAATGAGAGCCGTCCGCCATGCGGGCATCATCACGGGTCTGCCCGACGCTTACGGCAGAGGGCGCATCATCGGCGACTACCGCCGCGTAGCGCTTTACGGCGTTGACAGGCTCATCGCCGACAAGCAGGAGCAGATAGACACCTCGCTCGTGCGCATGACCTCGAAAAATATCCGTCTCCGCGAGGAGCTTGCCGAGCAGAAACGCGCTTTAGGCGAGCTTAAGGAGCTTGGCAAGATATACGGCTTCGACATCTCCCGCCCCGCCGCCAACGCAAAAGAGGCGGTGCAGTGGCTCTACTTCGGCTACCTTGCGGCAGTCAAGGAGCAGAACGGCGCCGCGATGTCATTAGGACGCACCTCGACATTCCTTGACATATATATCCAGCGCGACCTCGCCCGCGGGCTTATCACGGAAGAGGGCGCACAAGAGCTTATCGACCACTTTATCATGAAGCTCCGTATGGTGAAATTCGCACGAACTCCTGAATACAATCAGCTGTTCTCGGGCGACCCCCAGTGGGTGACCGAGTCCATCGGCGGCGTTGCCATCGACGGCGAACACATGGTAACGAAAAATTCCTTCCGCTATCTGCACACGCTTGAAAATCTGGGACCCGCCCCCGAGCCGAATCTTACCGTGCTCTGGTCGGTGAAGCTGCCCGCGGCTTTCAAGCGGTACTGTGCTAAAATATCCATACAGACCTCCTCCGTTCAGTACGAGAACGACGACCTCATGAGGGCTGTTCACGGCGACGATTATGCCATTGCCTGCTGTGTATCCTCGATGCGCGTCGGCAAGGAGATGCAGTTCTTCGGTGCGAGAGCGAACCTCGCAAAGTGCCTGCTTTACGCGATAAACGGCGGCGTTGATGAAAAACTGGGCTTGCAGATAGGACCCAAATTCCGCCCGATCACCGACGAAGTTCTCGACTACGACACCGTTATGGAGCGCTACACCGACATGATGGAGTGGCTCGCGGGCATCTACGTCAACACGCTGAACGTTATCCATTATATGCATGACAAATACTGCTACGAGCGCGTTCAGATGGCGCTTCACGACAGGGACGTCAAGCGCTATTTCGCCACGGGTATCGCGGGGCTTTCGGTGGTCGCCGACTCGCTTTCGGCGATAAAGTACGCAAAAGTTCGCCCCGTGCGCCGCGACATCGAGATAAAGGACAAGTCGGGCAAGGTAGTCGATATCGCCCGCGACGTTGTCACCGATTATGTTGTCGAGGGCGATTTTCCCAAGTACGGCAATAACGACGACCGCGTCGATCAGATAGCCGTCGATCTCGTGCGCACGTTCATGAACATGATCCGCAAGCACCACACCTACCGCGACGGCGTGCCCACAATGTCTATCCTGACGATAACCTCGAACGTCGTTTACGGCAAAAAGACGGGCTCCACGCCCGACGGCAGAAAGATAGGCGTTCCGCTCGCACCGGGAGCCAACCCCATGCACGGCAGAGACAGCCACGGCGCGGCGGCATCGCTTGCTTCGGTGGCAAAGCTGCCCTTCCGTCATGCGCAGGACGGCATTTCAAACACTTTCTCGATAATCCCCGATGCACTCGGCAAGGACGACAGGATATTCATGGGCGACCTTGACATAGCTTCCATCGCGCAGGCTATGCAGAACGGCGACGAAAGCGAAGTCTTCGTCGAAGACAAAGGAGAATAATTATGGGACTTATTCTTAAAGAGGACAACTCGAACGGCGAACCCGAAGACCTCGCCGCAATGATAGACAGGCTTTTCCAGCAGGGCGGCGGGCATCTCGTCATCGACATGGACGAGCTCAGTGATAATGTGCGTTTTACCACGGCGCGGGGCGACTGTGCGGAGGTTGGCGCGTGTGCCCAGCCGACCGAGTTTATAAACGCGGACGACGAAAACGATCTTCCTCTCGACGGTGATTTCTACATCGACGACGAGTACGACCCCGCCGACGACGAGGATGGCTTTGACGGCGAGTACGAGGACGATGATTACAGCGAAGAAGACGACGAGGACGAAGAAGACGATTGACGACCGGTGAAAGGATTGGTGTTCAATGAAAGCAGCAAACGATCAGATAGACAATCTTGTCAGCCTGCTTGACGGCTATGTGGAAAAGGGCGGGCATCATCTCAACGTGAACGTGTTCAACAGGGAAACGCTTCTCGACGCGCAGGCGCATCCCGAGAAGTATCCGCAGCTGACGGTTCGCGTTTCGGGCTACGCGGTGAATTTCGTCAAGCTGACGAAAGAGCAGCAGGACGACGTTATTTCGCGTACATTCCACGAATCTATATAAAAACAGCCCCCGCAGGGATTTTCCTTGCGGGGGATTTTGTTTTGGAACAATAGGTGAAGGCAAAACCAAAAGTCTTAGGAAGGGGGTGTGGGGGATAACCCT
>JAILFF010000327.1 GCA_024697705.1 Ruminococcus sp. | reverse complement strand
GGACGACACACGGTTTGAATATATGTACGTCCTCTCGAACCCCATTGATAACGTTCCGGACGGCGCGGAAAAGTCCTTCACGGTGTCGCTTTCGATGTACTGTGATATGGCAGGAACGGAGCTTCCCGTTGTGATACAGGGCGTGGAAAAAGACAGCCGATTCTTTGATTTCTCTGCCGATATGAGCGATAAAAAGAACTTGATTTATGCCTCGGATTCTGCTATAATTAAGTATGGGTGCAGGGCAGGCGACAAGCTGATATTCACCGACAGCCTCAACAAAAAGGACTACGCGCTGACAGTCGCGGGCGAGGTGAGCTACAAAAACGGCATATTCTTCTTCATGGATATCGACAGTATGCGAGAATACTTCGGCGTTCCCGATGATTACTACAACACGCTCCTTTCGGACGCCGAACTCGATATCGACCGCGATATGCTCATATCCCGCACGACGAAAAAGTCCATCGTCGATACCGCCGAAAGCTGGGTACACGACACGAAAGGCACGATAGGTATGTTCCTTGTGATGTCGGTCGTGATATTCGTGCTCGTCACCTGCATACTCGTAAAGAATATACTCGAACGCTCGGTGTATCAGATCTCGCTGCTAAAGCTGATAGGCTACCGGACGGGCGAGCTGAACAGAGTGTATCTCAACAATACTGCGCTGACCATGCTGCTTGCGGTGATATTCGCATTTCCCGCGGGAACAAGGCTCATGGACTATCTTATCCCCGTGATGAACGGCTCTATGAAGTCGGGAATGGCGAACCACATCATGCCGTCGAGCTATATCATCATGACGGGGATAATCGCGGTATCTTACCTTGCGGCGTATCTGATGATGCAGCGCAGGCTTGCGAAGATCGAGGCAAACGAGGTACTCAAAGACAGGGAGTAATCTGATGAACGAAGAATTGCAGACAAAGCAAAAGCTGCTCGAAAGCGCAAAGGCGGATTTTCTCGAACACGGTTTCAAGAACGCCTCGCTGCGGCGCATATGCAAAAACGCGGGCGTTACGACGGGGGCGCTGTATTTCTTCTTCAAGGGCAAGGAAGACATATTTGAGGCGGTCATATCAGAGCCGCTTGCGATGTTCGAGAAGATGTTTGAGAGACTTGTGAACACCGAATTCACCGACGCAAAGGCGTTCGACAAGACCGAGGAAGAAATGATGCGTTTCCTGCTCAGATACCGAAGCGAGGTCATGATAATCCTCGACAAGTCGGAGGGAACGAAATACGAGGGTTTCAAGGCAGCTTACCTGCAAACGCTCGAAAACGTGTTCACGCGGTTCTTCAAGAAGTACCTCCCCGCTCCCGACCCGCAGCTGATACACGTCGTCACGGCGATGCGTTTTTACGGCTATCTGGAGATACTGTACGGCGGTCACGGCGAAGACGAAGCAGTTGAGCTCGCAAAGACCGTCGGCATATACGCGGACGCGGGGTTTGCGGGGCTTATAAAGGCGATGACGGGAGTTCATAACGGATAACGCAAAGGACAGCTATTGGAAAAGAATCACTCCCAATAGCTGTCCTGTTTTTGTCCAAAAGACTATCCTATTGTCCATCTTCTCTTGATATGCTAAAACTCGCGTGATTACGCATAGTTTCACAATCTGCGAAACGATTGTTTGACACATCTTCGGTCAACATTTTGTATCATAGTTGACCACGAGTTGTCCACAATAGGCTAAGACAGAGGAATATATCATAAAACGAAAAGCATGAGAAACGGTCTCCGAACTGCTCGGAGACCGCATTTATTTAACCGAAATTTAACATATGCTTATCAGTACCGATAGTTTTAATCGATACTATCAAAAACCTATCTTTCTTTGGCTGTTTCCGTTTTTTGTAAGGTCTATCCCCTCATCCGCAATATATTCCTCCACGTCCGAAAGCACGATCTCCCTGCTGTCGCTCCCTTACTCGTCCGCACGAAGATTCTGGTTAAGTATCACCTGATCGAGCAGATTTCGCACCGTCCTCGCGTTAGCGAAATCAGGCTGCCTGCGGTAATACTCGCATACGTCGAGCATCAGTGAAAGAGCGTTATAGGCTATCGTGTACTTTTTCTTTTCAAGCATTCCGAGGGCAATCTCCGAAAGCTCCTCACGCGTGAAATCGGGGAAATCAAGCGTGAACTGCACCCTCGAAGCAAGCCCCGGATTTGAGCCGATCATAGCTTTCATCTCATCAGTATAGCCCGCAAGGATAACACAGAACTGCCCTCGCCGGTCCTCCATTTCTTTTAGCAGGACAGCTATCGCTTCATCGCCGTAAGTCGTTGACTTACCATCGGTCGTGCTTGATTCTGTCAAAGCGTATGCCTCGTCAATGAACAGAACGCCGCCCATAGCTTCGTTTATCTTTGCAAGTGTTTTGGGCGCGGTCTCGCCGACGAATTTTCCCATAAGTCCGTGCGCGTCCGTTTCTATGAGCTTCGCTTCGGGCAGAACGTCCGTCTCATACAAAATGCGTGAGAGTATACGGGCAGTCTCGGTCTTGCCGGTGCCGGGATTTCCACAGAAAGACATATGAATATTGAAATCGCTTTCAGCCTTGTTTCGCTTGGCGTAAGCGCGTATTTTCTTTACCATGCGCTTGACGTTCGCAAGTCTCACAAGTGCGTCAAGTTCTTCGTCAGCGGTGAGTATCTTTTTGACCGCACCATCGCCGCTTGTCGGCAGAGCGATATTATTGTCCGAGATGTACTTGTTCACATCGACAACGTCGAGTGTCCTGTCCTCCGTTCCGACACACCGCAGATTCTGACACATTATCACCTGTTCAAGTATGTTTCTGACCTCGCGGGCGTTGGCAAAATCGGGGGCTTTGCGCTTAATGTCGGTAATGTCGAGGATTCGAGCAAGTGCGCGTTCGCTTATCGAATACTTTCTTTGCCTTAGCATTAATTCTGTTATCTTTTGAAGCTCCTCACGGGAATAGTTCGGGAAATCAAGCGTAAACTGTATGCGCGACCGCAGCCCTTGATTTGAGGAAAGCATTTCCTGCATGGGATTTTTGTAGCCCGCGAATATCACGCAGAATTGCCCGCGCTTGTCCTCCATCTGCTTTATCAGCTCCGCGATCGCCTCATGACCGTAATCGCCGGGCGTGTCCTTCGGCACGAGAGAATACGCCTCGTCAATGAACAGCACGCCGCCCATAACTTCCTCGATCAGCTCGGCGGTCTTTATCGCCGTCTGTCCGACGTAGCCCGCGACAAGCCCGCCGCGGTCGGTCTCTATCACCTTGTCGGTCGGCAGCAGACCGTTCTCATGCAGAATTTCTGCGATTATTCGCGCCGTTTCTGTCTTACCCGTACCGGGATTTCCGAGAAAGCACATATGCAGGTTGAGCCCCGCGCTGTCCTTGTTCGCAAGCGCGTAAGCTTTGATCTTCTTTATACTGTCCTTGATCGGCGCAAGCCCGATAAGCGCTTCGAGCTTTCTTTCGGCGTTTCCTGTTTTAAGCAAAACGCC
>JAILFF010000268.1 GCA_024697705.1 Ruminococcus sp. | reverse complement strand
TCCTATACGTTCAGTTTCTTGCGATGGCATGTTTTATGGGGCTGACGTCAGCGGTTGAACCGGTCATCTCTTTTCATAACGGGAGCATGACAACATCTACATCAGAAAACGCGCCGAGGGCAGAAGCACGGGAGAGCTGCTCGACGAGTGCCTTGCCAACGAGCTGTGGGTGCTGGGTCAGCTGGCGCAGCTGCCGTGCTATGAGCTGCTCGACCGCCTTGATTACGACGGCTTCCTGCCGCGCTACCGCACCGAGGAAATGGATTTCTCCATGATCTACGCGACAAGGCTCCGTCAGCTGAATAAGTTCGGCTGCGGCATTTACGCACGGTACAATGTTTTCATCGTTAAGGACGGCAAGATCACTCCCGTCAAGCGCCCCGACCCCATCAGACTCGAAGATTTCTCGGGCTACGAGCGCGAGCGCGGCGAGGTCATCGAGAATACTCTCGCGCTTATCAAGGGTCTGCCCGCGAATAACGTGCTGCTCTACGGCGACTGCGGCACGGGCAAATCCTCGACCGTCAAGGCGATAGCCAACGAGTATGCGAAGGACGGTCTGCGGCTTATCGAGATCAAGAAAAAACAGCTCCACGAGCTGCCCGACATCGTAAGTGAGATCGGCAGCAGCCCGCTGAAATTCATTATTTTCATCGACGACCTGAGCTTCACTGAGGACGACGACGACTTTGCCGCTTTAAAGGCGATGCTCGAAGGCAGCGTGGCTTCAAGCTCTGACAATATCTGCATTTACGCGACCTCGAACAGGCGGCACCTTGTGCGGGAGACCTTCTCGGCGCGGCGCGGCGACGAGGTTCACGCGAAGGACACGATGCAGGAATTGCTTTCGCTGTCTGACCGTTTCGGGCTGACCGTTACGTTTGTCAAGCCCGACAAAAAGCTGTATTTGCAAGTTGTCTCGGAGCTTGCCGCTCGTGCGGGTATCACTATGCCCGAGGAGGAGCTTCATCAAAGAGCGGAGCAGTTTGCACTTTCGAGAGCGGGGCGTTCGCCGAGAGTTGCGAAGCAGTTTGTAGATTATCTCGCGTCGGTTGAGAAAGACGGGGAATAAAATAGGACAGCCGGGTCCAGCGCCGGCTCGCGCTGGCGAGGGTTCCAAGGGGCGGGGAGCCCCTTGGCGGGGTATGGGGCAGAGCCCCATTTGCGCGTAAGCGCAACAAACGCAAAGCCAGCAAATCGGAAAGAGCCGTGTTAAAACCGCAATCCGACCGGTTAAGAATAAAATCGGCAATTTCGAGAAAAGCGAACAAAAACGCACAAACATATAATTCAGCTAAAGCTACCGAAAACAAAGAAATTGCCGATTTTATTTGCACGAAAGAGCGAAGCGATTTTCGTGCAACAATTGTGCGAAGTTCGGGTTTTCAATATGGAAGGGCTATTTCACGGGCGACATTGCCAGCCCCTACAATCGACCGAAAGAAAAATATCCGAAATCAGAAATAACACACATTACGGAGGAAGTTAAAACATGATCCACGAGCTGAAAGAAATATACGGCGAGGATAACGTTTCCGCGCAGGCGGAACGGTACGCCGCCATCGCCGCGGAGTTCCGGACAATGTTCGGCGCCGAGCCCGAGAGATTCTTTTCCGCGCCCGGCAGAACCGAGGTCGGCGGCAATCATACCGACCATAACTGCGGCAAGGTGCTGGCGGCGGGTATCTCGCTCGACGTCATAGCGGCGGTCAAGCCTACCGACGACGGCATTATCCGCATAAAATCCCGGGGATTCCCGATGGACGCCGTGGACACCTCCGACCTTGACGTTGCCGATGACGAGGACGGCACATCCGCCGCGCTGATACGCGGGGTCGCCGCGGGTATGAAAAAACGCAACTATAAGATAGGCGGCTTCTCTGCGTGTACTACCTCAAATGTGCTTAAGGGCTCGGGACTTTCGTCTTCAGCGGCTTTTGAAGTGCTTGTCGGCACGATCATCAGCGGGCTGTATAACGATTCAAAGGTGCCGCCCGTCGAGATCGCGCAGATATCGCAGTTTGCCGAGAACATCTTCTTCGGCAAGCCTTCGGGACTTATGGATCAGATGGCTTCAAGCGTCGGCAGCTTCATCACCATAGATTTCAAGGACCCCGTGAACCCGATAGTCGAAACGATAGATTTTGACTTTTCGGAGAGCGGCTATATGCTCTGCATCGTCGATACTAAGGGCGATCACGCCGATCTCACGCCCGATTACGCCGCTGTTCCCGCCGAAATGAAAGCCGTGGCACGGTTCTTCGGCAAGAACGCGCTTCGCGATGTCGAACGCGCAGAAGTCGTCGCGCATATACCCGAGCTTCGCGCAGCGCTCGGCGACAGAGCGGTCCTCCGCGCAATGCACTTCTTTAACGAAAACGAGCGCGTGGAGGGTCAAGCGGCGGCGCTCAGAGCGCGCGATCTCAGACGCTTCTTCGAGCTCGTAAACGAGAGCGGCAACAGCTCTTACAAATATCTGCAAAACATTTATTCGGCAGCTCACTCCGATGAGCAAGGCTTGGCGCTTGCGCTGTTCACGGCGGAGGACGTTCTTCGCGGCGACGGCGCGTGTCGGGTACACGGCGGCGGATTTGCGGGAACGATACAGGCGTTCGTTCCCGAGGATAAGCTCGGATATTTCAGACGGCGAATGGAAACGGTCTTCGGAAAGGGAAGCGTTTACGTCCTTTCGGTAAGACCCTTCGGCGGAACGGAGGTGGCGCTGTGAAGGCGAATTTCGGCGGGAATATGATCTCCCGCGCAATGCAGAAACGCGATAAGTCCCGCGTGGCGCTCAGGAAATCTTCCTGCGGCGCGGTCATGATAGACGGGCTTACCTTTACCATAAGCGTTGAGAGCGACGGCGCCGCCGACAAGAAGGGCGTTATGTTCACGCTTTCGGGCGAGGCGGTGGAAAACGGCAGCTTCACGGTGGATATGGTCGATATCGTCTACCCCGTGAACACGGGTACGCGCACGATCAAGCGCAAGCCCGAGGTCTACGAAAAAAAAGAGGGCGGCAAGGTGCTCAGGCTGCCGTGCCCCGAGATACACATTCCCGAATGTGCCGACCCCGATTCGCTCTCGAACACCCCGCGCACCGAGGAGGAGCTTTTCAACAGCGTACCGAAGCAGATAATCTTCCGCTTCACGCCGAAATACAAGGAAAATAACGACTGCGAGATCATGATAAACATTTACCCTTCGGCTAATCCGCTCGACGGCGCCTGCACCGAATGGGTAACGGCGACCTCCGACACGGAGTTTTTTGAGCACGGAGGGCTTAAAAAGCTGATGGGCAAAAAGAGGTGACAGCCGATCTTGCGGGAGAAAATATATTTGATATCATTTATTCTTGTGAGTCTTACGGCGATAAGCATAGTTCTGTACAGCGTCTTGAATATCGTGGTCGCCTATTCGTTTGCAATAACGTTCGGCACGACCGCTTATCACTTTATAATGAGGCTCGCTGTCGGGGGCGTGATCGATGCTCTTATGAAAAATCATGCCGACTATACAAAAAAGTGGTATCGGCTCCGCGATTGGGAAAAGAATCTGTATAAGCATTTGAATGTAAAGAAGTGGAAAGGCAGGCTTCCGACATTTCAGCCCGATTATTTCGACCCCAAAAAGCATAGTTGGGACGAGATCGCGCAAGCTATGTGTCAGGCGGAAACCGTACATGAGATCATCATCGTACTGAGCTTTATCCCGATAGTATTTTCGCATTGGTTCGGGGCGCTGCCTGTTTTCATCGTGACCTCGCTTTTGGCTGCTCTTATTGATCTTTGCTTTGTTATCATACAGAGATACAACCGTCCGCGAGTAATTAAACTGATTAAAAATACCGATATGCAATCAAACCCGGAGAAATAAAGCTATGAGAATGAGAAGAAAAAAACACCTTGAAGAACGTCTTGCCGCCTGCGGGGATATGATAATCTTTATGGACAGGGAAAACCGCGATTATTCCTTTAAGGACACCGAAAGTATGCTCGATATGCGGGAACTTTTCGGCAATGATGACCCCGTTGAAATGGAGATCGGCTGCGGAAAGGGGCAGTTCATCTGCGAGCTTGCTAAGCGCGAGCCGAATAAGAATTTCTTAGCCGTCGAAAAGGCGAGCAACGTTATAGTTGACGCCGCCGCCCGCGCCATCGCGGAGGGTATAACGAATGTGCGTTTCCTGCGCGGCGGCGCTGAATACCTTGACTGCTACGTTCCCGCGCACACGGCAAGGCTTATTTACCTGAATTTCAGCTGTCCGTTTCCGAAAAACAGCTATGCTTCGCACCGTCTGACCCACCGCAGGTTTCTTAAAATGTACGAAACGCTGCTTGTTCACGGCGGAGAGATACATCAGAAGACCGACAATATGCACTTTTTCGAGTTTTCCTTAGCCGAGCTTTCTCAGAGCGGCTGGGGGCTTAAGAATGTCTCCCTCGATCTGCACCATTCGGATTTCGAGGGGAATATCGTGACCGAATACGAGGAGC
This sequence comes from Ruminococcus sp., assembly GCA_024697705.1. Lineage (GTDB taxonomy): Bacteria > Bacillota > Clostridia > Oscillospirales > Ruminococcaceae > YE71. Next base: position 1,249 of record JAILFF010000268.1, on the reverse strand, counting down.
GCTTTTCGTCGCAGGGTCTTCCGATCTATCGGCTTGAAGCGTTCAGGCTCGGCGCGGAGGAAGAAAATGGCTAAAACGGAGCAGACAAAGAGATCGAATATCAAACGTCTGATACCGATAATAATAGCCGCCGCGGTGATCGTAGGACTGGCGTTTTCGATCAAGCAGTTTATGGCTGAAAGGGAAAAGGGCGAGTCGCAGCGGCTGGAGCGTCAGGCGGAGGAAAAGGCAAAGCAGGAAGCCGAAGCGGTCGGCAAGCTTTACGGAAAGCCTTATTCGACCGTCGGCGATACCGACGATGTGCGGCGCTACGGCTACGATGTGCTTTTCGCAAGGTACGGCGTGAGGGTCCTGCTCAAAGAATCGAAGATCTATACCGACGTTCCCGAGCTTACTCTCGAAATGGTAAACGAATCGGACGAGGACTATACAATAAAGCTTAGCTACTGTGTCACCAACGGCATCACGCTTGAACCTTCCCTTGAGACCAAAGTTCCTGCGGGCAAGACCGTGACCGACACGGTGGTTTTTGACTACAACGTAATGTCTATGTTCAAGATCAACAAGCTGCGTATGTGCTTTCTGATAATGAATGACGACTATTCGATCTATGAGGAAAGCGAGCCCGTCAAGATAAACTACGACAGCTCGCAGACTACCAACACCTGGGAGCCGCCCGATGACGGCTTGTCCGTCTACGATTCGAGTACGCTAAAGGTGTATACCGGTTTTTTCAGTCTTACAAACGGCGATGACGGCGGTCACATCATACGTTCCGAGCTGTATTACAACAATTATTCCGGCAGCGATATCAATATTTATATGAACAGCTGCAAACTGTTTGACAAAAAAGGCAGCGAGATAGACAACAAGCATTATCATGTTTCGTACAGCGATATGCTGCCGGGAAATTCCTATGTCAACAGTTTGAGAAGTATTGTTATATGGACAGATGATACGATAAAGACCGACGATCTTGACGAGCTGCTCATGATAGCAAATGTTTCAAATCGCGGCGGGAATGACGATGATGAGACCAAAACGATAACCATGAACATTCCGCTGAGATTTGAGTGATCCGGCGAAATACAATAGACCTGTCCGCAGATTAAGGCTATTCAACATATTGACATAGGAATTTCCCGGCAGCATATCGCTGTACGAAACATGATAATGCTTGTTGTCTATCTCGCTGCCTTTTTTGTCAAACAGTTTGCAGCTGTTCATATAAATATTGATATCGCTGCCG
>JAILFF010000209.1 GCA_024697705.1 Ruminococcus sp. | reverse complement strand
GTCAAAGCGGTTACGTTATACACGATACCTACGGACTTACGAGCTTTTCGCTGAAAGACGGCAGCCTTGAACAGCTCCCTGCGGGCACAATGCTCAAAATTACATGGTCGGGTATGATAGCCGAGAGCTATCCCTCGATACTGGAGGGCGTAACGAGCGTTACCCGCGCTGATGACATCGCCAATCCCGACCGCCCCGATTTTGTCACGGAAAATCTCCCCGCGCTGGTCGAAGCCTGCCGCGGCAAGGACGATTATTCCGACGAGATCGAAAAGCTTACGGGGTTGAAAAAGTGCGAAAAGGACGCGCTCATGTGGCTTGTCGGAAACGAGCTGTTTTCGGAAACGAGATGACCGAATAACGCGGGAAATATGTATGGAGAAATAAGGCTCGGCGGGGTGATGCCTACCGAGCCTTATTAGGATGTATCCGACTAAGCTTTATAATACCTCGTTCAGCCTGATTATAAAGTTCACTCTGTTATCCTCGTATTCAGCGTCAATACTGCCGCCCATTCGCTCGACCAGTGTCCGGGCGATAGACAGCCCAAGCCCCGTTGAATGATGTGCGGCTTCGACTGTGTAGAAACGGTCAAAGAGCTGCTCGACCTTGATCGAGGACAGATCCCTTGCCGTATTTGAGAAGGTTATCTCGCCGTTATCCGAAAGCGTTATGTCAAGGTCTCCGTCGCTGTATTTCACCGCATTGTTCAGCAGATTTGCAAACACCCTTGAAAGATACTCTTTATTAAGCACCGCAGTGATCTGCTTTTCTGTCAGCTGTACATTAGGTATAATGCCCTTTTGAGAAAGCACGGGATAATAACCCATGATGGTATCCTCCAGAACACGGTTCACCGATACGCTTTCGGTCGCGGGGTCGGTATCGTCCGAAAGAATGACCGAATAGCGGAAAAGCTCCTCCGTGAGCTGCTGCATTGAATCGGTGCGCTCCTTCATTATGGTGAGATAGCGTGCCTGCGGCTGCGAGGTGACGGTCTTTTGCAGCATTTTCAGATAGCCGCATATTGCCGTAAGCGGCGTGCGGAGATCGTGGGATATGTTCGTTATCGCCGTTTTAAGCTCCTTATCGCCGCGGGTATAGCGCAGGCGCTCTCTCCGCAGGATACGCAACTGCTTGTTTATGCTGTCGGCAAGAAAGCGCATATCCTTGTCGCGTGAGGAAATGTCTATAAGTGTGTTGGTGTCGGTACGCAGTCTGTCGGCAAAGCCCTCCGCTATCTCCCTTGCGGAGCTTTTCAGCAGATATATTTTTATACAAAGCATAACGATAATGCCAGACAGAATGAGAACCATATATACGCTCCTTTTGTTCTATTTCAAGTTTCTTCTGAAAAAACCGAGCCAGCCCGCGCACAGGAACAAGCCCGTTGTAACAAACAGCCATACGACTTCGCCGCGGTAACGCTTGAACATCAGATCCTCGTCAAAAGTCCCGAAATCCTCTTCCCTTACCTCAAAGTGAAAGCAGGTAATTTGCTTTTTACCGCATCTTATTGCAGGCTCGTACAGCTCAAAATATCTCGCGACATAAACGCCCGGGTCAAGCCGGTAGGCGGCGTCTATCACCCAATACTTCGGCGAATCGTGGGGGATATAATCATCATTGTAGACTCTCTCCAAAATCTGTTCATAGCCATTCTCAAAGGTTCCTCTATCATAGTACGGCTTTGCCCTTGCTATTGATTCGAGCTTATAGGTATCATATACCGATATTCCTGCAAAGATAAAAGCGATAATTACCGCCACAGCACCTCTGTACGGTACAAAATTTACTATCGCATAAAATACCGCGGTATATGCAAGCATCATCAGCAGAACGCCGCCGATAAGCGGCAGAAATTCGCTGCCGAGATTTTTGATCAGCTTAGGTATATTGTACGGCACCGAGAATATCAGAAATACCGCAAACAGCGACAGGCACAGCAGAACGGAGATTATATATTCGGAAATATATATCGAAAGCCTTGAATGACCGCAGGTGAGCTTGTTCTTGTTTATGCCGTTCGTGAACTCGTTTGACGCGGAAACAACGACCGCGATTATTCCCGAGAAAATAGCTGCGACGGGAAATATCG
>JAILFF010000187.1 GCA_024697705.1 Ruminococcus sp. | reverse complement strand
AAACCATCAGCTTGCAGATAAGATCGGCAAACTCTACCGGATTCTCTATCGTAAGTCCCTCGATAAGCAGCGCCTGCGAATATAACAGCTTGGTGTACTCCGTCAGCTTGTCCTTATCGTCTTTATAAAGCTCCTTCAGCTTCTCGAAAACGGGGTGATTCGCATTCAGCTCCAGGCTCTTCTGCGCCGTTACTTTGTTCTTTTCGTTCTGCGGCATCGAATTCAGCACCTTCTCCATCTCGATGCTGACCTGACCCTCGCTCGACAGGCATACAGGGTGGCTCTTCAAACGAGTCGAAAGCCTTACTTCCTTTACCTTGCCGTCAAGTGCGCCGCACATGAACTCGAACATATCCTTGCTCTCTTCGGCGGTCTTCTTGTTCTCTTCCTTCTCCTCCTCGGTCTCCAAGCCAAGGTCGGAATCGGTGATGTTCTTAAAGGGCTTCTGATCGTAGGTCATCAGCGCCTTTATTGCAAATTCGTCGATATCCTGCGTGAAGTAAAGCACCTCGTAGCCCTTTTCGGTTACTTTCTCAAAAGCGGGCAGCAGCTCGATCTTCGCCGCCGATTCACCGCAGGCGTAGTAGATGAACTTCTGGTCTTCCTTCATGCGGCTGACGTACTCGGCGAGCGTTACCTTGCCGCCCGTCTTCTTCTCGGCAGGCTTTTCCTCGCCCTCTTTTACTTCGGCGGGAGCTTCCTCGGGCTTGAAGGACGAAGCGAACATCAGCAGGTCTTTAACAACATCTGCCGCCGAACCGTAGGTCTGATAAATTCCGAACTTGAATTGCAGACCGAATACATCGAAGAACTTCTCGTACTTCTCACGGTCGTTTTTGAGCATCTTGGTAAGCTCGTTCTTGATGCTCTTTTCGATGTTCTTGGCGATTATTTTGAGCTGTCTGTCGTGCTGGAGCATCTCACGCGAGATATTGAGCGAAAGGTCGGCGGAATCCACAAGACCCTTTACAAAGCTGAAATGATCGGGCAGCAGGTCGGCGCACTTGTCCATTATCATAACGCCGCTCGAATAGAGCTGCAAGCCCTTTTCGTAGTCCTTCGAGTAGTAATCGAACGGGGCGCGGGACGGGATATACAGCAGCGCGTCGTAGGTAGCAGTACCCTCGGTCTTGGAGTGGATATGCGTTACGGGAGGGTAGTAATCCATGAACTTGTCGGTGTAGAAGCTGTTGTAATCGTCGTCGGTAAGCTCGTTCTTGTTCTTCTTCCAGATAGGCGTCATGGAGTTCAGAATGTCGTTGGAGACAGTCTTTTCGGGCTCATCGACGTCATCGGAATAGGTGGTATGCTCGACGTCCATCTTTATCGGGAAGCGGATATAGTCGGAATACTTCTTGACGAGCGACTGGATCTGATGCTGTTCGAGGTATTTGCTGTACTTCTCGTCCTCGGTGTCCTCTTTAAGCGAGAGGATAACATCGGTGCCGACGGTTTCCTTATCACATTCCTCGACAGTGTAGCCGTCAACGCCGTTGGACTGCCACTTATAAGCCTTATCGATGCCGTAAGCGCGGGTGAGGACGGTAACTTCCTTAGCGACCATGAAAGTCGAGTAGAAGCCGACGCCAAACTGACCGATAATATCGACATCGTCGCCAAGCTCGTTATCCCTTTTGAAAGCGAGGGAGCCAGACGAAGCTATCGTACCGAGGTTGTTTTCAAGATCGTCGGCGGTCATACCGATACCGTTATCGGAAACGGTGAGGGTACGGGCGTCCTTATCTACGACGATATTAATAGCGAAATCGTCCTTATTCATGCCTACGGACGTATCGGTAAGGGATTTGAAATAGAGCTTGTCGATAGCGTCGCTGGCGTTTGAGATGATCTCACGCAGGAAGATCTCCTTATGTGTATAGATCGAGTTTATCATCATATCGAGCAGCCGTTTTGATTCGGCTTTAAACTGTTTTGTTTCGGCAGACATTATGAATTACCTCCATTATTTGATTTTTAGCACTCTTAGCACTCAATATATGTGAGTGCTAATTCTACTATATTATTATACACCCGAGAAAAAATAATTCAAGGGGGAAACAGCATTTTTAACATTTTATTTACAATTATGAAAGCAACGAGTCCGGCTGAAACAAACCGCGCAAAATATTGACAAGCGTAAAATAATATAGTATAATATAATAGACAAAGAATATTATGCCGACAAGATTTGAGGAGGGATATATATGACTGCCGAGTCTGCAAATCTGTGTGCCCGCATAGAGCCCGATGTCAAGGAACAGGCAGAAAGCATTCTGGCCGCCCTTGGAATACCCGCATCAAACGCGATAAATATGTTTTACCGGCAAATAATCCTGCACAGGGGGCTTCCTTTTAAGGTTGAGATACCGACTGCAAGACCTGTTTCTGTTTATGACCTTTCAAAAAAAGAGCTTGACGCAGAAATAGAAAAAGGCTATGCCCAAATGCCGGAGGGGAAAGCAGAGCCTGCCGAGCAGGTGTTCAATGAGTTGCGGAGAAATCGCGGCAAATGAATTATCCCGTGACTATCACTCCTCAGGCAAAAAACGACCCGGCGGATATTTATGATCATATTTGTTATGAGCTGTTTGCTCCGAATACCGCAGATAATCAGCTTGACCGTTTGGAAAAAGCAATATTGGAGCTTGATACTTTCCCTTTCAAATATCGGCTCTATGAATCCGAAACTTGGAAAACAAGAGGGCTTCACATTATGCCTGTGGACAATTACGTTGTCTTATATATTCCCGATGAGGAATCGAGTACCGTGACCGTGATCCGCGTTATGTACGCAGGAAGAGATATTGAAAAACAATTGAATGAGGATTCGGTGTTCGGTTTTTGAATCTGTATGAAAGAAAATATGCATTAAACGCGGTTTGCCGTATGGCAGACTGCGTTTTTTGTGTCGGAACGGGTCTTTTGCAAATTGTCATAAAAATCACTCGTTCACGGATATTTTTTTATAAATCTATTGCAAAACCTTCCGCGATATGCTATAATATTATTACCGACTTTATAAACGGAGGAATGAAAAATGCTTATTAAAGACAATGTTTTCTATATCGGAGTGAACGACCACGAGATCGACCTCTTCGAGGGTCTTTACGACGTGCCCGAGGGAATGGCTTATAATTCCTATCTGATAAAGGACGAAAAATGCGCGGTCATGGATACCGTTGACGCTAAATTCGGCGACGAATGGCTCGCTAACCTCGCAAAGGCTCTCGACGGCGCAAAGCCCGATTATCTGATAGTTCAGCACATGGAGCCCGACCACTCGTCCAATATCGTCAAGTTCGCGGAAAGCTGCCCCGAAGCTGCGATCGTCGGCAACGCCAAGACATTCGCTATGATGAAGAAATTCTTCGGCACCGACTTTCCCGACAGACAGCTTGTCGTTAAGGACGGCGAGACCCTTTCGCTCGGTACTCACGAGCTGAAATTCGTCTTTGCGCCGATGGTTCACTGGCCCGAGGTCATGATGACCTACGACACCGCGGCAAAGATATTCTTCTCGGCGGACGCTTTCGGAAAGTTCGGCGCTCTCGACTGCGAGGACGACGACTGGGCTTGCGAGGCGAGACGCTATTACTTCGGTATCGTCGGCAAGTACGGCGCACAGGTTCAGGCGCTGCTCAAAAAGGCGGCGGCGCTCGATATTCAGGCTATCTGCCCGCTGCACGGTCCCGTGCTGACGGAAAATCTCGGCTACTATCTCGACCTTTACAATACATGGTCGTCCTACGGCGTAGAGAGCGAAGGCGTGTTCATCGCTTATACCTCCGTTTACGGACACACCAAGCAGGCTGCTGAACTGCTCAAAGAAAAGCTCGAAGCCAAGGGCTGCCCGAAGGTCGCTATCGCCGACCTCGCCCGCGAGGATATGGCTGAATCCGTCGAGGACGCCTTCCGCTACGGAAAGCTCGTACTCGCGACTACCACCTACAACGCCGATATTTTCCCGTTCATGCGCGAGTTTATTTACGACCTCACCGAGCGCGGCTATCAGAACAGGCTTATCGGCGTTATCGAGAACGGCTCGTGGGCTCCGATGGCGGCGAAGCTCATCAAGGGCAGGTTCGAGAAGTCGAAGAACATCACCTTCACCGATACGACCGTTACGATAAACTCGGCGCTGACCGACGAGAATCTTACTCAGCTTGACGCACTCGCCGACGAGCTTTTATCGGATAAATGAAAGGAACGCTTTCAGCAGCAGACCGACATCAATATTAAGGAGGGAACCAACATGACAGGATTTGACCCGAAAGTACTGCAAAAGATAACCTACGGCTTGTTCGTCATCACTTGTTCGTATGACGGCAAGGACAACGGCATGATCTGCAACACGGTAACGCAGGTGGCTTCCGACCCGATGCGCATTGCCGTTTCGATCAACAAGGCGAACTTCTCGCACGACATGATAAAGAACGCAGGCACGATGAACGTATGTATGCTCACGGAAGAAGCGCCCTTTGAGGTGTTCACGCGGTTCGGCTTTCAGAGCGGAAAAGACGCGGACAAATTTGCGGGCGAGCAGGTATTCCGTTCGGCGAACGGCGCTCCTTTGCTGACCAAGTATATCAACTCGTTTATGTCGCTGAAAGTTGTGGATTACAGCGATCTCGGCAGCCACGGGCTGTTCATCTGCGAGCCGACGGACTCGGCTGTCATGAGCGACAAGCCCTCGATGTCGTATGCGTATTATCACGCGAACGTGAAGCCGAAGCGCCCCGCTCCCGCTGCCGACAGCGGCGAAAAGAAGGTCAAGGGCTACATCTGCAACATCTGCGGATATATTTACGAGGGTGAAACATTGCCGGAGGATTTCATTTGTCCGCTGTGCAAGCATCCGGCTTCGGATTTTTCGCCGATAGAATGAAATAAGATAAGCAGGGCGGGGGCAGTCTCCCGCCCTGAATATTAAAATAAGTAGCAAAGCAAGGGCAAACCAAAAGCAGAAAGTGAGGGCAAACCAAAAGTCTTAGGAAGGGGTTGGCACGAGCAAGCTCGTGCAGGGGATAACCCTTCTTCAGAAGGGTTTCCCCCACGAAAGCCTACAAAGTCTGCAAATTATAGGTAAAAAGAGGAGCTGTCCGACCAAAAATAAAATCGGCAATTTAGAGAAAGCCCACAAAAAGGCTCAAACATCTAATTCGGCAAATTTGTTCAAGAACAAGAGAATTGCCGATTTTATTTGGACGAAAGAGCAGGTCTGAACGAAGTTCAGACAGGCGATATTTCGTCCAACAATAGCGCGGGATTCCGAAAAATACTGACGGAGGGGAAATTCATTTGCGAAAATCGCTGCGCTCTTTCGCAAATCTAAAATCGGCAATTCTCTTGTTCCCGCTCAGTTCTGCTGTTTTATATGTTTGTGCCTTTTTGTTAGCTTTCTTATGAATTGCCGATTTTATTTGTTTGGAAATGCTTTTTTGCTATTTATATTGAGACTTTAACCGTTCAGACTGTGGGGGAAACCCTTCTGAAGAAGGGTTCTCCCCCACACGAGCTTGCTCGTGCCAACCCCTTCCTAAGACTTTTGGTTTGCCTTCACTTCGGTTTTTCCCTTCACTTTGCTTTCGGTTTTGCTTCAATGCTTTTTTGAGGAGGAAAAATATGCCTACCATAATCACCGGCAGAGCGCATAGCGACCGCCGTGCGCTGTTCTTTGACAAAGTACGCGCCGCCGCTCGGTCGGGCTCGGACGTGCTTGTCATCGTGCCCGACCAGTATTCCTTCGCGATGGACGCGGAGCTTTACGAATGTCTCGGAGTGCGGCTTTTTAACGCTATCGCGACAGACGGCATTTCCTCGATCTCGGAAAAGCTCTGCCGCGAACACGGCGGTCTCGCGGGAGAAAACGCCGACGACCGCGCCCGACTAATCGCCATGTACCGCGCTCAGGCGGGTCTTTCCGCCGATAACGCCTGCCTGCTGCGCTACTACCGCCGCTCGCTGCTCAAACCCTCGTTCGTTACGCGCTGTATTCAGCTTTTGAGCGGTCTCAGCCATTCGGGTATCTCGCCCGAAACGCTCCGCGCCGCTGCCGAACGCTTTAACGGCGGCGCGGGTACAGTCCGCCTTATGGACATAGCTTTCGTCTACGAAGCCTATAACAAAGAGCTTGCCGATATGGGGCTTACCGATGTTTCGTCCATTATGTCGAGGGCGGCGGCATTGGCGCGTGAGAACGGCAGCTTTAAGGGCAAACGAGTGTTCTTTGAGGGCTTTACTTCGTTCTCGCGTGACGAGCTTCTGCTCGTGAAATCGGCGGTCGGTTCGGCGGAGGAGACCGTTTTCTCCATGATCTTCGACGAGGTGACCGACGGCATCGACCCCTTCTCCGAAACGCGCCGAACGATAAGCCGCATCGAGGAGCTTTCGGCAGAGGTAAACAAGTCCGTCAGCTTCGTGCGGGCGAAGGGCTGTGTTCAGGAAACGCCGCTTGCCGCCGTTAATAATGAACTTTTCGCCTACAAGCCGCAGAAGATAAGCTCCGAAGGGCTCGTGAAGGTCGCCGCCGCCACGGATATTTACGAGGAATGTGACTACATCGGTGCGGAAATAGTCCGCCTTGCGCGTGACGAGGGCTTCAAGCTTTCGGAGATAGCCGTTATCTGCGGGTCGCTCGAAGACAGCTCGCGTATTTTGGCGGCTGCCTGCGAACGCTGCGGTATCCCCTACTTCATCGACCGCCCGAAAAACGCGCTTAATTCCATACCCGCGAAATATCTGACGAGTATTCTGGACGCGGCTGTTACGAAAAAATACCGCACCGACCGCCTTATGCGCATAATAAAATCGCCGCTTTCGGTTTTCCGCGACAGCGACGATTTCGACGAATACGATGTTAGCGCCCTTGAAGAGCATTGCCGCTACTGGGAGATCGACGGCGACAGGTGGACGGAGAGCTTTGACGACGGCACTCCACGCGGACAGACCTTCGAGGAATACCGCCGCCGTATTATAGAACCGTTTGACGAGTTTCGCAGCGCTTGCCTGAAAGACGGCGCGACCGTCGGTGAGATGTGCCTGGCGCTTGTCGATCTGCTGAACAGGCTAAAAATGTCCGACCGCGTTTATTCAAAGGTGCAGGTCTCGGCGGGCAACGACACCGAGCTTGAAATATCCCGCAGTCTGCGGCAGGTGTGGCTCGGCATGGTGGATTCGATCTGCTCGGTGAACGCCCACATGAAGGAAAAGCGGCTCACTCTGCGGGAATTCTGCGAGCTGCTGCGGCTCATGATATCGGCGATATCCATATCCTCGCCGCCGCAGAAGGCGGAATGTCTGCTTATCGGCGACGCAGAAAGAACAAGGCTGCCCGAGATACGCGCTCTTTTCATAATGCAGGCGAACGACGGCATTTTCCCGCGTGACGTTCGCCGCTCCGAGCTGCTGACCGACACCGACATTGCGGCTTTGGAAGAGCTTGACGCGGACATAACGCTCTCGCCGAAGAACGCCCTCAACAAAGAACGTATGTCTACTTATATGGCGGTGACGGCTCCCACTCAGCGGCTGTATGTCAGCTACACCGAAAGCGACCGCACGGGGGCTAAGACCGCGCCTTCGCAGCTGCCCGCACTTCTGCGAAAGCTTTTCGAGGACGAGATCCTGCTGAGACCCGGCGAGCTGCCGCCCGAGTTCTTCTGCACCTCGCTTCGCACGGCGTTTTACAAATATCTCGAACACAGGCGGGACAACACGGTCTCGGCGGCAAACATCTACGCTTCTCTTGCGGGCTCGGAGGAGTATCTTTCTCGCATAGAAAACGCCGCAAGGCAGGCGGCGGCAGGCAGCAGCGAACACATTCCGCCCGAGCTTGCGAGAAGCCTGTATTTCCGAAACGGCATAAAGCTTTCCGCGACGGGCATCACGGACTATTACAAATGTCCGTTCTACTATTTCTGCCGAAACGGGCTCAAGCTGCCCACGCCGACCTCCTCGCGGCTCGACCCCGTGAACATCGGAAACATCGCGCACCGCTGCCTTGAAGCGATAATGAGCGTCGAAAAGGACGGCAGGAAGGTCTACGACGAGCATTTCCACCTTTCCGCCGACGACGAGCTGAAAGAGCGCGTTGACAAGCTGACCGACAGGATAATCACCGAGCTGCTTGGCGGCGAGGGAAAGCACGGTCTGACGTTCAAGGCGGGAGTAAAGCGGCTGAAGGACTCGATATTCAGGATAGTGCGTTATTTCCGCGACGAGATAAAGGGCTCGGAGTTCCGACCCGCCGCATTTGAATATCCGTTAGGCGGCGAAAGCGGCGGCTGCACGCTCGAAGGCTTGAATGTGAACGGCGAGGACGTAACGCTCATCGGCAACGCGGACAGGATAGACATTTCGGGCACGGACGATTTAGACGTCAAGAAAAAGCGCTGGCTGCGGGTAGTCGATTACAAGACGGGCAGTCAAAAGTTCAAGATAAACGAGATCTATCACGGGCTGGGGCTGCAAATGGTGATCTATCTGCTGGCGCTCGACAGCGGAAGAGCGCGGTTCGGCGGGGATATCCACAAGGCTGGCGTGATGTATTCGCACATACGCAGCGTTGAACCCGATCTGTCCGCCGCCGAAACGGAAAGTCTTGAAAGCGGCGGCGAGCTTGAAGAGCGGATAAGGCTCGAATGTGCGAAGAGCTACAAGCCCGACGGCATGATGCTCGACGACGAGGTACGTGCCGAGTCGAATATGTCGGATAACGGCGTTTATACGATCTTCACATATAAAGAAAAGCCCGGTGCGGACGGCAGTCCCGAGCGAAAAAAGGGCACCGCGGAGCCTGTCAGCGAAGAGCGGCTATGGGCGATGGAGCAGTTCGCGCTTGAAAAAGTCGGGCAGATGGCGAAGGAGCTTTCGGAGGGCAATGTCAGTCCCGACCCGATACGGACGGGCAAAAGCAGCACATCGTGTACCTACTGCGGGTATAAAGATATCTGCCGCCGTGCCGACCCGAAGGAGATGCGCATGGTATGTCCCGAGGATAAGGAGTTATTAAATAAAGAGCTTGAACGGATATTGAGCAGCATAAATAAGCAATAGCGAACAAATAACGCAAAATGAAGGCAAACCGATAGTCTTGGGAAGTTGAAAAAACGCAGATCCAAGACTTTTGGTTTGCCATTGCTTTTGGGTTTTCTATATCACCGTTTTTATTGTCAGATCTCTTCGCAATATCAGGAATCTTGCCTTTTTTCCCGGCTCGATACTCCCGATCTCATCATACAACCCCGCCGACAAACACGGATTTCTCGTCGCCGCTTTCACGGCACTTTCGAGCGGTATCCCGAACTCCGCCGCCTTCCGCAGACAATCATAAAGCGTCGAAACACTTCCCGCAAGCGTGCCGTCTTCAAGCTCCGCACGGCTGCCGCGCTTTATCACTTTCTGCCCGCCGAGCATATATTCTCCGTCAGGCATACCCGCCGCTTCCATGCTGTCGCTGATAAGCACTATCCTGTCGTCGCCGAAAAGCTTAAACGCCGCCCGCACCGCCGAAGCACAAACATGAACGCCGTCGCAGATAAGCTCCGCAAAACAGCCCGCCGTATCAAAAGCCGCGCCGATAAGCCCCGCGTCACGGTGATGAAACGCGGGCATCGCGTTGAACAAATGCGTGACATGATCCGCTCCCGCCGCGAACGCCGCCATAGCCGTGTCGTAATCGCAGGCGGTGTGCCCGAGCGAAAAGCGGAACTCCCCCGCACATTCGCGTATGCAGCCGACAGCGCCACTCAGCTCGGGGGCTATCGTCACGAGCTTTATCAGCCCGCCCGCGCCGCTCTGCCATTTTCTCAGCTTTTCCGCCGAAGGGCTTGCTATGTACGCCGCGTTCTGCGCTCCGCATTTTTCAGCCGAAACAAACGGTCCTTCGAGGTTTATGCCCGCTATCTCCGCCGTGTCCGCAGGCGCGTTTTTTGCATATTCCGCCGCACCCCGCAGTATGCGCGATATCTCCCCGTCGGGCAGGGTCATTACCGCGGGACAGAACGCCGTTACTCCGTGACGATATTCAAAATCAGCCATAGCCGCAAGCGATTCTTGACTTGCCTCCGAAAGATCCTGCCCCGCGCAGCCGTGCAGATGAACGTCCGTCAGCCCCGGCAGAACATACAAGTCCTCGCAGCCGATGACCTCCGCGCCGCCCGGAACATCTTCCGTGAGCGAAATGATCTCCCCGTCGGCAAAACAGACGTTCATCTTTGCGAACGTGCAGTCCTTCGTAAACACCGTACCGTCTTTCAGGACTGTTAGCTTCTTATCCATCTCAAAGCCCCCGAGAGAAAAAGTGAACAGTTAATAGTTAATAGTTAACAGTGAATAGTGAATAGTTAAGGAGCGCCTTCGGCGCAATTATGCGGAGGCTTCGCCCCGCACTGAAATAAATACATGAAAGAGAGCCAAAAAGCGGAGCGAAGCGCACGCAATAATGTCCGCGAAGCGGACTCCTTAACTGTTCACTATTCACTGTTCACTATTAACTTTTTTACTGTTCACTGTGAACTTTTTTGTGATTGTATCGGCGCGAGCTTGTCCTTGAAGGATCCGTATTCGCCGAACAGTCTGCCGATGTTGTTGTCGATGAATTTCCTGTCGCTCTTTTTGCCTGCGTTTTCAAGCTCTCCCGCAAGAGCGCTCAGCTCGCCCGCGCCGATCATGCCGGAAGAGCTTTTCAGCAGATGCAGCCTTACCGTCAGCCGCTTGATGCTGCCCTTGCCGTAAAGCTCGCGCAGGATATTTATGTTCGCGTCAATAGTCTCGCGGAACATTTCGAGCGCCGCGATGAATACCGTCACTCCGCCCGAATTCCTTATGCCGTCCGCCGCCGAGATGCCTTCCGTTTCATACAGCCATTCAAGCTCGGACGGCAGAACGTTCGTCTCGCCTGCGATATCGGGAACCTGCCGCATCTGCTCGGGGATATGCTTGAATATGATCGTTTCGAGAAGCACTCCGTCAACGGGCTTTGTGATATAGCCCGTGTAGCCCTTTGAAGCGTAGTCCGTTTCGCCCGAATCGCCGCTCGAAGTCATGATGTACACGGGCAGCAGCGGATCGGTCTCTCGTATCTTGCCGATTATCTCGTCCTCGTCGGTGTCGAGCAGCATACGGTCTATCAGCATGACGTTGAAGCGCGTGTCCTTGATCTTTTCAAGACCGTCGGCTATGCGCGGGGCGGAGGAAACAAAAACGTTCGTTTCTCTGAGCAGCTTTCTTATTATCTCAACGCTTCTTGCGCTGCTGTCAACAACGAGTACATCGACGTCTGGAGCGATGAACTGCGGGACGTATCTTACTCTTTCGGCGGGCTTTTCTTCGGCGCTGATATCTCCGACGGGAGTCCGGTCGGTCACTTTCTGGGTGATCGTCAGCACAAATTCCGAGCCCTTGCCGTATTCGCTCTCGCAGGTGAGCGTGCCGCCCATAAGCTCGGCGAATCTGCGGGAAATATCGAGACCCAATCCGATGCCGCGCCGAGCGTCTTTTTTCTCGTCGAGGCTTTCGTATGCCTTGAATATCTTGCCTATCTCGTCGCTTTTTATGCCGTTTCCCGTGTCAGCAACGGAAACTCTCAGCTTGCAGAGCAGATTTTCCCTTTCGAGCACAGATACCGAGAACACTATCCCGCCGACCTCGGTATACTTCACGGCGTTGGTCAGCAGATTTATAAGTATCTGCGCGAGCTTGCCCGTATCGCCGTACATTTTGGCGGGCAGCGTTTCGTCTGTTTTGATCTCAAACGTAAGCCCCTTGTCATCGCAGCGCGATTTTATCTTCTTTATGACGGAGCGCAGCATTTCCCGCGTATCGTATTCCTGTTCCTCGGCGCGAAGTCTGCCCGACTCGATATCCGACA
>JAILFF010000144.1 GCA_024697705.1 Ruminococcus sp. | reverse complement strand
CGCCGCCGTAGTATACTGCAATAACGCACATATTTCCGTTTGCGAGAAATACGAATTCATCGCAGTTATAGGCGGGAGCTTTCGCCCTTATGCGCAGCATTTTTATACCGCCGTGCGTTACATAATCGTGAGAAGCGTAGTCGATATTCGGCTGTGCCGCCCATTGCTGCTGCACCGACTGTACCATCATATCGGCAAAGTCTTCGATTTTGAAGTTCGCGAATTCCGCCTGAGCTATCGGGGTAGCTATCGTGAAGTTCGTGGGATAGCTTTTATCAGTGTCGCCGCTGTAAAAATACATACTCCCGATAAACGATTCAAAATCGAAATCCTTGTACAGATCGTTCTGAGCCTTTGCCATCTTGCTCACGAGCGATTTAAACTCCGTCATGGACACCCAGTCGCTCTCCGAAAACGAAAGAGTATATACTCCGTTGTCAAAATTTGCGGTTTTGGCGGGAGACTCCTCTTTCGGCGCTTCGGTGGCTGCCGTCGTTTTTTTGGCGGTGGTTTTCTTTTTCTCGGTAGTTTTTGCGTCGGTCTTCTCTGCCTTGCCCGTTTCGGTCTTTTTCTTTTTCTTCTTTTTGGCTTTGGCAGTCGTACCGTCGGCTTTTTCCTTGGAAGCCTTAGTCTCGGAAGTCGCAGCCGTGGTCGTTGTTGTGGTAATCTCCTCCGTCTGCACGGGGGCAGCCTTTTCTTCCGAAGCCTTGCCGCACGAGGCAAGCCCCGCGCACAACACCAAGGCAAGAATGAATGCCGTGATCTTTTTCATATTCTTTATCTCCTATATTTAGCGCATAAATACGCCAATACATAAAATTATACCGCTGATATATGTACTCGGTGTTAATTTTTTACTTATCTTCTATTAATTTAACGCTTATACGATTTGCTTTATCAAAAATCTGCGACAATGCAATGATATACCGAACGTCAAAAAGCCGTCAAAGCGTCGGGAAGCTCTTGTCTACCACTACCTCGACAAGCAGGCTTTCGCTGCCGTTTGCCAAACGGTCGATAGTCTCACGCTTGGAGCTTTCGTCGGTAACGCGCATCGCCGAGATGCCGTAAGCCTCCGCAAGCTTGGTGAAATCGGGCGAGCCGTCAAGGAATACCGCCGTCTGCCTGTCGCCGTAGCCCTTGGTCTGAAGCTCGCGAACCATACCGAGACGGGTGTTCGTCATAACAACAAGCTTTACGGGAACGCCGTGCTGAACAGCCGTCGCAAGCTCCATCATCGACATTTGCAGCGAGCCGTCGCCGCATACCGCGCATACCGTCCTTTCGGGAGCGGCAAGCTTTGCACCGATGGCGGCGGGCAGCGAATAACCCATCGTTCCCATTCCGCCCGAGGTGATGAACCGCCCCTTATCGGCGAAAACATAGTCGGTGCAGGTCCAGATCTGATTCTGTCCAACGTCGGCGCAGATGATGCTGTCACCCGGCATGGCGGCTGAAAGCTCATAAATAAAGCGCTTGGGATTGACTGTCCCCTCGGGAACCTCCGCGAACGTCTTTTCGCCGCGAAGAGCCGAAAGCTCGGCTATCCATTCGTCGTGTTTCGCAGGCTTGGCAAGCTCCAAAAGCTGCGAGAGAACGGTCTTGGCGTCGCCTACGAGCGGCAGATCAACGCCGATGTTCTTGCCTATCTCGGCGGGGTCGATGTCTATATGTATTATCTGAGTGGTCTTTTCAAGCGCCAAGGGCTTATTAACAGCTCTGTCGCCTACTCTTGCGCCTATCAGGAACAGCGTGTCACATTCCTGCGCGGCGATGTTGGCGCTCTTAACGCCGTGGGTGCCGATCATTCCGAAGAAAAGCTCGTCGGCGCTCGGGAACGCGGAAATGCCCATCATCGTAGTGATTACGGGTATCTGCATAAGCCTTGCGAGCTTTCTTACCTCTTCGGAAGCGCCCGAAGCGAATACACCTCCGCCCAGACAGATAAGCGGCTTTTCGGACTCGCTCAGAGCCTTGTATACGCGCTTAAGCTGCATCGGATTGCCCTTCAATGTCGGCTTGTAACCGCGTATATCGACTGTATCGGGGTAGCTGAAATCAATTTCCTCGCGCTGAACGTCCATCGGAACGTCTATCAGTACGGGACCGGGTCTGCCCGTGCCCGCGATAAAGAAAGCCTCCTTGAAGATGCGCGGTATATCGGCGGCGTTCCCAACGAGGTAGCTGTGCTTTACGAACGGTTCCGCAGAACCTGTTATGTCAGCCTCCTGAAAGGCGTCGCTGCCGATCTGTTCGCGGTTTACCTGACCCGTTATGCAGATCAGAGGAACGCTGTCGGCGTGTGCCGTCGCGATAGCGGTAAGCAGATTGACGGCGCCGGGACCCGACGTAGCTATACAGACCGCGGGCTTACCCGTGATGCGGGCATAGCCGCTCGCCTCGTGCCCCGCATTAGCCTCGTGACGAACGAGTACATGGCGGATATCGGTCTCAAGCAGAGCGTCGTAAAAAGGACAGATAGCAGCGCCGGGGTAGCCGAATACCGTGCTGATACCCTCGGCGGTCAGACATTTTGCCATTGCCTGAGCAGCTGTTATTTTCATTAGGATCGCCTCCGTATGCAAATAAGATGGAAGTATACCCCTGTCACAGTGGAGCGGGGTATTCATTTAATTATATCACAAAGTGCCGAACAAGTCAATATGATTTGTTTTTTCAAAATTGATCCGAGCATATTTTGACCGCGTAAATTATCATGTAATGCGCGGGATAAAAAGCATAGAAAAACCATTTCGCAAATATCGGGTGTTTTCCTTTTTTGCCATTGTAGAAAACGGTCATGCAGAGATACGCCGCTGTCATGACGAAAATTCCGCCCAGAAACACAACTGCCGACGTAAGCGGCGGAACATTTCCGATCAATCCCGCAGTGTTGATAACATTGTATATCAGCGTCATGGACATATACACGATAAAAC
>JAILFF010000117.1 GCA_024697705.1 Ruminococcus sp. | reverse complement strand
AATTATTACGGCTTTGCGCTGACCATTCTTGCACGAAAATCGCTGCGCTCTTTCGTGCAAATAAAATCGGCAATTTCCTTGTTCCCGTTCACTTTTGCAAAATTATTAGCTTATGCCTTTTTGTCAGCTTTTTTTAGAAATTGCCGATTTTATTTTTGAACCGTTTGTTTTGCTTTCTCCGCTAAGTTTGCTGCCGTCGTGGGCTTTTGTGGGGGAACCCCTTCTGAAGAAGGGTTCTCCCCCACACCCCCTTCCTAAGACTTTTGGTTTTGCCTTCACTTTTGCTTTGCCTTTACTTTTGCTTTGCCTTTACTTTTAATTTTTTCGAGGTGATCTTATGACCGATATTCTTATAGTCGAGGATAATACCGAACTCGCCACTCTCCTTGCCGATTTCCTCCGCGCCGAAGGCTATACCGTTTCAGCCGTCGGCAGCGGCGAAAAGGCTTTGCAGCTCTTCGACCGCTACGGCGCAAGGCTCGTCGTTCTCGATATAAATCTTCCCGATATAAACGGCTTCGCAATATGCTCCAAACTCCGCGAAAATACCGATACGCCTATCCTTATCGTCAGCGCCCGCACAAGCAAAGAGGATAAGCTGGGCGGTCTTAATCTCGGCGCCGATGACTACATCGAAAAGCCTTACGATATTGATATACTCATAGCAAAGATAAAGGGTATCTTCAAACGCCGCTACCGCCGCGATATCCTTTCGGCTGACGGCGTGGAACTTAATCTTGTCGAAAGAACAGCTGTTATAGACGGCGATCCTGTCGAACTTCCCGCTAAGGAATTCGACCTGCTCGCTCTGCTTATGGAGAATAAGGACAAGGCGCTCAAAAAGGACTACCTGTTCAATACCGTTTGGGGCAGCGACAGCGACTCCGAACTGCAAACACTGCACGTTCATATCAACCGCCTGCGGCAAAAGCTCGGCGACGACCCCAAAAACGCCAAACGTCTGCTGACCGTCTGGGGCGTGGGGTATAAGTTCGTATGAAAACGTTCAGACTGCTCTGCATGGCGGTAATAAGCGTCGTGCTGATCGTTGCCTTGATAATTAATGTGAGCCTGCTGCGGCTCGGCAGACGTTCCGACGGCTTCTACCGCGTCGAAGCCAAACGCATCGCCGACGAGATCGAAGAGACCGGCAGTTATTCTCCAGACGCTTACCCGCATATCACGGGCGTTTTTTCCGACTTAGGCGACGGCAGGCTCTACACCTCGAACGAGCATTACGTTATTATAGAAGCGGGCGGCACGCTCTACCGCGCCGAATACCGCTCGGACGGCATATCGAAGACACTAATTGCCGCAGACGCGGCTTTCGCGGTGTTTTTCGCGCTGATCGTGTGGCTGCTTAATTACATCAGACGGCATATAATAGTGCCGTTCGGAAGGCTTAACGAGGTGCCGAACGAGCTTGCGCGGGGCAATCTCGCGGTCGAGATACCCGAGGAAAAAAGCCGCTATTTCGGGCGGTTCACATGGGGAGTCAATCTTCTGCGCGAGAAGATCGAGGACGACCGCCGCCGCGAGCTTTCCATGCAGCGCGAGAAAAAGCTGCTGCTGCTCTCGCTTTCGCACGACATAAAAACGCCGCTATCCGCGATAAAGCTTAGTTCCAAAGCGCTGGCGAGAGGGCTTTACACCGACGAGGAAAAGCGCCGTCAGACCGCCGAAAGCATAGGCGCCCGCGCCGACGAGATAGAGGGCTTCGTCAGCCGCATAACCAAGGCGGCAAGCGAGGATTTCATGAGCTTCGAGGTAGTTCAGGGCGAGGTGTTTCTTAGCAGCGTAGTCGAAAAGCTCACGGCGAGATACGCGCCGCAGCTGTCTGTGACGGGGACGGCGTTTAAGGTCGGGGAGTATTTCGACTGCCTGCTTTCCTGCGACCCCGACCGACTGGCGGAATGTCTGCAAAACCTCGTTGAGAACGCGATAAAGTACGGCGACGGGCGCGAGATAGCATTAAGCTTCGTCAGTCAGGACGGCTGCGAGCTGATAACCGTCGAGAACACGGGCTGTTCGCTCGACCCCGCCGATCTGCCGCAGATTTTCGAGAGCTTTCACCGCGGCGCAAATGCCGAGGGCATACGCGGCAACGGTCTCGGACTGTTCATCTGCCGCAAGCTGATGGGGCTTATGGGCGGCGAAGCGTATGCGGATATCAAAGACGGGCGGTTTTGCGTAACGCTCGTTGTACGAATGGCGTAAAAAATAGATATTCCGCAAAGTGAAGGCAAACCAAAAGTCTTAGGAAGGGGGTGTGGGGGATAACCCTTCTTCAGAAGGGTTTCCCCCACAATACGTACCTCACAAGTCTCATAAGAAATAGCAAGCAGCATTTCCGAACAAAATAAAATCGGCAATTCATAAGAAAGCCCACAAAAAGGCGCAAGCGAATGATTCTACAAAAATGAGCAAGAACAAGATAATTGCCGATTTTAATTTGCGAAAGAGCGCAGCGATTTTCGCAAATAAGATTTCCCCTCCGTCAGAATTTTTCAGAATCCCGCGTTTTCGTTGGACGAAAATCGCTTCGCTCTTTCGTCCAAATAAAATCGGCAATTTACTTGTTTTTGCACTGTCTTGCAGAGTTATTCGCTTCTGCGTTTTTGTTCGTATTTCTTGAAATTGCCGATTTTATTTTTGAGCTATACACTTTGCTCTTTACCGTTAATTTGCATACGTCGTAGGCTTTTGTGGGGGAAGCCCTTTGCACGAACAAGTTCGTGCAAGAAGAAGGGTTATCCCCTACACCCCCTTCCTAATACTTTTGGTTTGCCTTCACTTTGCGCGGAAACCCTTCCTAAGATTTTTGGTTTGCCTTCACTTTGCGTAAATGCTCATATATATAACCGTTAGGAGCGTTTCACTATGGAACTTGATAAACGACTTCAATCGCCAAATTACAAAAACTGCCTTGCGAATATACCCAATTCGGTGCTGAAATATTTCGGCGTTCCCACTGTCGGAGATACTCTGCCGCAGCTCGATAAGCTGCTTGAAAACGAATACGAGAACGTCGTGCTTTTTCTGCTTGACGGTATGGGAACGTATATTCTCGAAGAGACCCTCGCCCCCGACGGCTTTCTTCGCAGCCACTTCCGCGAGAGCATCAGTTCGGTGTTCCTCGCCACGACCGTCGCGGCTACCACGTCGGCGATGTCGGGCTTGCAGCCATGCGAACACAGCTGGCTCGGCTGGGACTGCTACTACCCCTCGGTAGACAAGAACGTGACCGTTTTCCTAAACACGGTTCAGGGAACATACGATCAGGCAGCGCCGTACAATATCGCACGCACGGTCACACCCTATCAGAGCGTGGTTTCGAGGATAAACTCGGCTGGCGGACAGGCTTACGACTGCTTCCCGTTCATGCCGCCGTTCCCCGGAGACATGGAGCATATCTGCGGCAGGCTCGAAAAGCTCTGCGGTCAGCCAGGGAAGAAATATATCTACTGTTATTGGAGCGAGCCCGACACCACACTCCACAAGCGCGGGCGCGGCACGGCGGAAACAAGACAAGTGCTGACGGACTGTGAAAACCTCCTTGAAAAAACGGCGCGTAAGCTGAAAAACACGCTGCTAATCGTCACCGCCGATCACGGGCATATC
>JAILFF010000110.1 GCA_024697705.1 Ruminococcus sp. | reverse complement strand
ATACTGTTGGTGCTCGCTGCCGCGGGTATGTTCATATACCATCGCGTAAAGGAGCCTAAGAATCTGGAACTGATGAAGGCGAACGGGTATTACGAGCCGGTCTCCGTCGGCGACCACTCCCTTAACCTTGTCCGCTACGGCGGCGCGGAGGATAAGCACCGTATCGTGGCGCTGAGCGGCAATGGTTCCGGGTTCCCCGTGGAGATAAAGGAGCTTGCCGACTCGCTCACGGACGAAGCCGCGGTATACTGCCTTGCGCGCCCCGGCTACGACGGCAGCGACGACGTAACGGACGAAATGACCGTGGAATATGAGGTCGAGCAGCTGCGCACCGCCTTGCAGAACGCAGGGGTAAAGGCACCGTATATACTGCTGCCTCATTCCTTTGCAAGCCTTCCCGCGTCGTACTGGGTGAGCAAGTACCCCGATGAGATCGAAGGGCTGATAAATCTTGACGGCTCCCCTGCCGCAGCCGTTTCCGATGAGATGATAAAGCAGGCAGCGGACGAATTCGACAAAGAAGCAGGCAGCATGAAGATCATGAAGATCATGATGAAGCTCGGGGTGTCGGACGTTGTCCCGGGTATGTTCTTCGCGGAGTACGATGACTATACCGCCGACGAGAAGAACATCTCTTACGCGATGGGGCGCATGACTTACAGCAGCTCGGCATTCTTCTCGGAGCTGAAAAACTCGCCCGTAAGTATGAACACCACATGGAACGTCCTCGACCCCGAAAACGCGGTCCCTAAGGTATATGTCAACGTAACAAACGGATTTCATACGATCGAAGAACTGGAACAGTTCGCCCCGCTTTCGGAATACAGTATCAGCAGCAAGACCGAAGGCTTCGGGGGCAGCGACGAGGAGCGGAAAAAGCTTGCCTACGAAAAAGAGCTTTCCATAAAAAAGGAAAACTACGAGCACTCCGTGCAGCCCTTTATTGAAAAGCTCGGCAGCTGCGAGGTAGTTGACCTGCCGGGCGACCATTTCGATTTCTACCGCGTTCGCAGGGAGGAATGTACAAAGCTGATAAAGGATTTTCTTGGCAGGATCGAAAAAGAAAAATCGGGATCTCCCGCCGAAGATACCGCCGCGAAAAACGATAAGCCCGATAAAAAGGCAGCAAAAAAGAAAAGCTCAAAGAGCAAAGCGTCCTGAAATATCAGACCTGTCCGCATACTTATGGAAAGAGGTTTTTTCGTTTGCTTGAAACAGAATTAAGGCAAATCTGCACATAAAGATTTTGTATTTGATGATATTTGTGATTTTTTTACAACAGCAACCGGCAGTCTCCGAAGAAACTGCCGGTATTTTTTTTTATGCTTTTCCGAAGCGAATTTCGGGTCATACTATTTTAACGGTGACCGCTCTTTTGCTGAGACTGCTTGTATCCCATTCGCCGTTCACCTTGGCGCAGACTACCATTCTGTAAGAACCGGTCTTCATCTTAGGCGAGGTGAAAGTCGTTACATTTTTGGCAAACTGGGCTTTTACCCTCCATTTTCCGTTCTGATATAACGCTATGCCGTACTTCTCGGCACCCGAGACTGACGTCCATTTCAGACGGAACTGTCTGCCCGAGACTTCCGCGGTGACAACGGGGTATCTGTTCTCGTTGCTTGTTTTGGGCGTTACCGTTATCGCGTTCGAGAAATCCCTGTTCCATGCGCCGTTTACCTTAGCGATAACAGCCACCTTGTAATTTGTGCCCGCTTTCAGGTTTTTCAGCGTGTAGGAAGTGTCCGAACACTCGGCAACATTCTTCCAGCCGCCGCTCTCATATACCGCAATGCCGTACTTTTCAGCGCCCGTGACCTTAGTCCAATCGAGCTTTACGGCGCCTTCGCCCGCTTCGTAGGAAACCGTCGGATTCGGCAGTGCTGGCGTAACAACATTATCGAAATCCAGCCAAAGCTGAACATACCTGCTGTCGGGGGCATATGCGGGTGAAGAGGTATTCTGCGAAGCAAGCTCGCTTTCGGTGAGAGCCTTGCTGTAAACACGGAATTCATAGAAATCCGCCATTGAGGAACGTCCCGTTTCGGGGCAGGCTCCGAGCGTTAAGTCATACGAGGACGAGGTCACGCCCGCTGTGGTGCCCGTGCTCTTTTCCGCAAGTATCTTTCCGTCGCAGTAGAGCTTTATGGTGTCGGTGTCCGCGTCGTAAATACCCGCCATCTGATGCTTCTTTCCGAGCCAGCCCGAAGATGCGTCGGTGTCTCTGTTGTACGATACGGTACGCCATGCTCCGCCTGCATGAACAAAGAAGTAAAGCATACCTTTTTCCGTTCTGAGTCCGAAAGCATGGTCGCCCTTGCTTGCTATCATGTTGAATTGCGGCTCGCCCGTGGGGACGAATTCGGCTTCCACGGTGAACGAGTGCTTGCCTTCAAGAGAGCTGCCGATACTGTTCGACGAAGGTATCGAAAGCGAACCCGATACCGCGTTTCCGTCGGCGGTGGTTTTGAGCGAAGCGGGCGCTTTCACGGGTATCGTCAGCGCGTTGGAGCTCTTGTCCTGTATGCTTACGCCGTCCGAGCGGAGCTGTGCGGCGGTGGCGGAAAGCGCTTTGCTGTCCGAATCGGTGTCTACGGGAATGATGGTGTAGCTCCAGCTGTAAGTCCTGCTTGAAGGCAGGCGATACTTTTCGAGCGTACCTTGTCCGCAGGTAGCGCTTCCCGTTCCCATCGAGCCGTAGTCAACGCTTAAGATCGTCTCCTTTCTCGGGGAAAGCTTGAATACATGGTCAGCCTTCTGGAGGTCTTCGGGGTAGAAGTGCAGAGCGCTTGCTTCGACGGTGCCGTTTGCGGCGATAAGAAGGCTCGTATTGTTCGCCTTGTTCTTGACAGCTATCCACTTGACGTCGGTGAGGTTTCCGCAGTCGTCAGCCTTAAGATACGGGAAATACTGCTCCGAAACGGTGCTCTCCCATATACCCTGCCGACCGCCCGTCTTGCGGTCGTTGAAGCTCTCGGTCTTGTTGCCGTACCATGCGAGCTGCTCCGAGCCTTCGGGCAGCGTCATCATCGAGCCCACGCGGAGGAAGTTCCCGAGACCCGATTTTGCAGCGTCAACATTGAAGTTTACGTTTACCCGTCCGTCCGGGTAGATGGTATAGACGATATCCACCTTAGTGCCGCCCGCGTTTGGGAGCTCAAGGTGCGAGGTAACGGTCTTTGCTCCGTCAGCCGCGTCGCCTGTTTCCATACCTGTAACCTTTGCGCCCTGCATAGCGTTTTCCCATGCTTTGTCATAGAGGTTCTTTGCGCCCCAGCCCGTATCGTTTTCCACATTTCCGCGCCAGAAATTGGGAGTCGGACCGTTCTGAATGAGCATCGAGCCCTTGTAAGAATACTTTTCCATAAGACCCGTGGACTTGCTTATGGCGAAGTTGAATTCGTTATGGTTGTTGGTAGGCACGTATACGTTACCCGCGTCAACTATGGTAAGAACTGCGTCGCCGCCGTCGTATTTTGCGGAGCTGCCCGCGGAATCGAGAGCTATCTGCTCGTATGCTACCTCGGTCCCCGACGGGAGAAGGTCGGTTGACTTCTTCGTCTTTACCGAGATATCGAGTATGAACTCGTCGCCCGATAAGTAATTCTTGGGGAGCTTGAACGGAACGGTCAGGTTCGCCCTTGTCAGAGGTGCGCACTCGGCGTTCTTTATCGTGCCGCCGTCTATCGCGGTGCCGTTTTTCAGAAGCTTCCACTCAACGGTGAAATCGCTGAGATCGAGGAAGTTGTTTTCGTTGTATACCGACACGGTATTATTGGCGAGCTGCCCCGCGTTTGCGGAGAACCAGAAGCTCTGATACTGATATCTCACCTCGTCGGCTTCGGGCTGAGGCGTTCTGTCGGGGCAGACGATACCGTTCTCGCAGAAGCTGTTGTCGTTCGGCTTGTCGCCCCAGTCGCCGCCGTAGCCGAAGAACTTGCCGCGGCTCTTGTCTGAGTAGAGGTTCTTGTGGGCGTAGCTCTCGGAGTAGTAGTCCCAGCCGCCGTAGGGAAGCGATACGGCTCTCGACTGGTCAACCCAGTCCCAGATGAAGCCGCCGAGCATATTGTCGGAGCTTCTTATAACGTCCCAGTATTCCTTCAAAGCGCCTACGGAATTGCCCATAGCGTGGTCGTATTCGCACATTACATAAGGCATCTTGCCGTCTCCCGCGTTGTAGCGGATAACGTCCGAGCCGGGATACATATCGCTGCCCATGTCAACGCCCATGCCGAAGTGCTGTCCCTCGCTGTGAACGGGACGGAAGGGGTCGTTCCTCTTGAAATACCATATCATATCCCTGAACATTCCGCCCGCGTCGTTCGGGTTGCCCGTGTAGCCCATTTCGTTTCCTATCGACCACGAAACGATGGCGGGATTGTTTTTCAGGCGCTTGTATGCGGTCTCCGTTCTGTCCATAGCCAGCTCGTAGAACAGCGCCTTTGTGTCGTTGTTCTTGCCGTCCTGCAAAGCGTGACACTCCATATTCGTCTCGCCCATCATGTACATACCGTACTTGTTGCAGAACCAGTAGAGGTAGGAATCGTTGCTGTAATGGGAGGTGCGTATGGCGTTGATGTTGTATTTCTGCATCAGGCGGACGTCTTCCTCCATAGTCTCCTGCGGTACGGCTTTTCCGTAGAAGGGGTCGGAATCGTGACGGTTCACGCCTTTGAGCAGAAGCCGCTTGCCGTTTATCGTTATCGGCTTCCACTGCTGCGTGGTAACGTTGTAGCCGCCGTCAACAGCCGTCGGAGTAAAGCCTATCTCGCGGAAGCCGAGCTGCGTCGAGACCTTTTCCTTGACATTGCCGTTTTCGTCTTTGAGAGTGAGCACGAGCGCGTAGATATTGGGCGTTTCAGCCGACCAGAGCTTTGGCGACGTTACAAATGTAATGATAGAATAAGTGCCTGTTTTGCCCGCGCCGAGAGCGTCCACGGAAGTATATGCGTCGCCCAAGATATTGTTGCCCGCTTCGTCGAAGGCGGCGGCTTCGAGCGTCCAGCCGTTTCGTGCAATTCCGGTGAGGTTTCTTACGTCTATACATAAATTCAGCCATGCGTTTTCGTAGCTGTTGTCAAGGTCGGTACACACGGTATAGTCGCTTATCTGCACGTCGGGAGCGCTCACGAGGAAAACGTCGCGGAAGATACCGCCGTCGTATATCATGTCCTGATCCTCGAACCAGGTGCCGTCGCAGAATTTATGCACTTCAACAGCGAGAATGTTCTCGCCGTCTGTAAGATAATCGGTGATGTCGAAGCGGTGAGGGCTGAAGCTGTCCTCGCTGTACCCCACCTGTTTGCCGTTTATGTACACATAATAAGCGGATTCAACGCCGTCAAGCTGTATATAGACACGTCTGCCGCTCTGCCGCATGGCGCTGTCGAGGGTGAACTTCTTGCGGTAAAGTCCCACGGGATTATACTTTGTCGGAGCCAAAGGACAAGTCACCCACGGGTCGTAGTCGCTCTGCCAGGGCTCGCCGATATTTGTATAGATAGAATGATCGAACCCGAGAGCAGTCCAGCTTTTCGGCAGCTGAACGGTCTTCCAGCCGTCGCCTTCCTTGCCCTGATAATCGGCGTTCATGAAGCCGCCCCAGCGGTAGGGAGCAGCCTCATCATCGTTCTGAACGACTGTCAGTTCCCAGTCCTCGTTTTCGCCCGTAAGCATTTGGAGATAATCGGACTTTTCACGGTCGTTGTAATTCCATACGGCGTTTACGGCGGAAGCGTCGTCCTGAAAGGGTACGGGGTTACAGGAAGCGGCTTCGCGGTTCACGGCGAAAACGTCCTCTGCACCCGACTGACCCGACCATTCCTTGTGAGTGAAGGTCACATCAGCCGCAGAAGCTGTCTGCGGAGCGAAGCCGTTCAATGACTGAGTCAGCATGAGTGCTGACACGAAAAGTATGCTCTTTTTTTTCATATAGACCTCCCGGATAATTTGAGCTGTCGGCAAATATGCCGCCTTCGGCTCATGGTTTAATTGCACAGTTTTTCCTGATTTAAGCAAGCACATAATAAAAATAAAAATACACTACTAATATTGTACAGACAAATAAGCGTAAACGCAACCCAAAAAATGCAGAAATGGTGTAAAATTTACATTAAAAATAAACAAAAGCGCTGCATTTAAGGCTGAAACAATGCATCTTTGTGAGGAACAACGAAATTCTATGCGACGATTTGTATATTATGACAAATATTGTAAGCACAAGTTTCAAGATGCGCTTTACACTATTTATTATAGCACATCTCGATTCAGTCATCAACGATTTAAAGAGAAAAATCCGATATTTTTTTGATTGACTAATGTTTCTTCGTGTGCTATAATATTCATAGCGTTGGCATAGCATTACTGTGGATAACGCAGAAAGAAGGCTGACAAAATGAAAGCTCTCAAAAAAATCGGAAAGGTGATCGGCATCATTCTGTTGGTGCTGATAATACTGCTTGCAGTCACGCTGACAGCGACTTCTATCGTCTATCACATCAAGCTGAGTATGATCGAAAAGCAGCTGCAAGAGGCGGGATATTATAATCCCGTTTCGGTCGGCGATCATTCACTCAATCTTTATTCCTGCGGCAGCGAAAACGGCGGACACACTATCGTTTCGTTAGCGGGCTGGGGCGACGGCGAAATGAGTATCGGCTGGCGAATGATGACTGCCGATGTCGAAAAGGACAACCG
>JAILFF010000088.1 GCA_024697705.1 Ruminococcus sp. | reverse complement strand
AGAAGTCAATAGTTAACAGATAATCACTGCCGAACACTTGAGCCGAGGACAGAGATCAACAATATCTACTATCTTTTATCTTTTATCTGTCATCTTATTTTATAGTATACCACAAAACCCCGCCCGTGTCAAACCCGTAAGCCCATAAAAGAAAACTTTTTATTAAGGCTATTTACAAGGGGATTCTTTTGTGATATAATGATATGTGAAAATTTTTACATAAGGAGGAATCAATCTTGAATAATAAGGCATATCTGATCCTTGAAAACGGTACGATCTTTGAAGGCAAGAGCTTCGGTGCCGAAATGACCGACGGCAACTCGGAAGGTGCTGTCGGTGAGATCGTGTTTACAACGGCTATGACAGGTTATTTGGAGACTCTTACCGACCCCAGCTACTACGGGCAGATCGTCGTTCAGACCTTCCCGCTTATCGGTAATTACGGCGTTATTCCCGCCGATTTCGAGAGTCCCCGTCCTCAGGTAAAGGCATATATTGTCAGAGAGCAGTGTCAGGAGCCCAGCAATTTCAGATGCGAGGGTGTTCTTGACACTTTTTTAAAGGAAAACGGCATTGTGGGTCTGTGCGGAATTGATACCCGCGCACTCACCAAGATCGTCCGCGAATCGGGCGTAATGAACGGCAAGATCGTTAAGGAGGGTGCGGGATTCTCCTTCGCCGACCTTAAGAAATACGTCATCAAGGACGCTGTCAAGAATACCACCTGCCACGAGGAAGAGGTTCTTCAGCCGAAGGACGGCGAAGTTAAGCGCAGAGTCGTTCTCTTCGACTTCGGCGCAAAGAGCCACATCAGCAAGAAGCTCCTCCACCGCGGCTGCGAGGTCGTTGTCGTTCCCGCTTACACCACTGCGGAGCGCGTCAAGGAGCTTGCCCCCGACGGCATCATGCTCTCGAACGGTCCCGGAGACCCCGCCGAGAATGTGGAGATCATCGAAGAGCTCAAGAAGATCACGGCGCTCGATATCCCTACCTTCGGCATCTGCCTGGGTCATCAGCTGCTTGCGCTTTCGCAGGGAGCAAAGACCCACAAGCTTAAGTACGGTCACAGAGGCGGAAATCAGCCTGTCACCGAGACCGCTACGGGAAGAGTATTCGTAACGAGCCAGAACCACGGCTACGCTGTTGTGAACGACTCGCTGCCCGAGGGCGCAAAGGTCTCCTTTGTCAACGCCAACGACGGCACCTGCGAGGGCGTGGAATATACCAATATCCCCGCTTTCTCGGTACAGTTCCACCCCGAAGCCTGCGGAGGACCCAAGGACACGGGTTTCCTGTTCGAGAAGTTCATTGATATGATCGACGCCCGTAAATAACCCGCGTTTTTCGATGAGAAAGGATTGATGAAAAAATGCCTTTAAATAAAGATATTAAGAGAGTTCTTGTTATCGGCTCGGGACCTATCGTCATCGGACAGGCGGCTGAGTTCGACTACGCAGGCACACAGGCTTGCCGCGCCCTGAAATCCGAGGGTCTTGAAGTAATTCTCGTAAACTCCAACCCCGCCACTATCATGACCGATAATCACATGGCGGATAAAATATACATCGAGCCGCTGACGCTCGAAACCGTCAAGCGCATAATCAAGAAGGAGCGCCCCGACAGCCTGCTTTCCACGCTGGGCGGTCAGACGGGTCTTACCCTTTCGATGCAGCTCGCAAAAGAAGGATTCCTTGACAAGTACGGCGTGAAGCTCTTGGGCGCCAAGCCCGAGACCATCGACAAGGCAGAGGACAGACAGATGTTCAAGGACACGATGGAGTCCATCGGTCAGCCCTGTATCCCCTCGCTTGTCGTAAACACCGTTGAGGACGCTATCGCTTTCGCCAACAGCGAGGGCGTGGGTTATCCGCTTATCGTTCGTCCCGCTTTCACACTTGGCGGCACGGGCGGCGGTATCGTTCACAATGAGGAACAGCTCCGCGAGATCGCGGGCAACGGTCTGTACCTCTCGCCCATCACGCAGGTACTTATCGAGAAGTGCGTTTCGGGCTGGAAGGAGATCGAGTTCGAGGTAATGCGCGACTCGAAGGGCAATGTTATCACGATATGCTCGATGGAGAACGTAGACCCCGTCGGCGTACACACGGGCGACTCTATCGTTATAGCGCCGTGCGTAACTCTTGCCGATAAGGAATATCAGATGCTCCGCTCGGCAGCGCTGCACATCATCGACGCGCTGGGCGTAGAGGGCGGCTGCAACGTACAGTTCGCACTCGACCCCGAGAGCTTTAAGTATGCCGTTATCGAGGTAAACCCCCGTGTATCGCGTTCGTCGGCGCTGGCTTCAAAGGCTACGGGCTACCCGATAGCGAAGGTCGCCTCGAAGATCGCCATCGGCTATACGCTCGATGAAATTCTTAACGCCGTAACGGGCAGCACCTACGCCTGCTTCGAGCCTGCCATCGACTACGTTGTAGTTAAGTTCCCCAAGTGGCCGTTCGATAAGTTCGTTTACGCCAAGCGCGAGCTCGGCACTCAGATGAAGGCTACGGGCGAAGTAATGGCTATCGGCACTTCGTTCGAGCAGGCTATAATGAAGGCTGTCCGCGGTGCGGAGATCGGTCACGACAGCCTGTGTTCGCCCAAGCACGAGGCTATGAGCGACGAGGAGATCGTTAAGAGACTCCACAACTGCGATGACGAAAGAATATTTGTAGTATACGAAGCGCTCAGAAGAAACGTTTCGGTTGACGAGATCCACAAGATCACGATGATCGACGAGTGGTTCTTGAACAAGTTCCGCAAGCTCATTGACGTTGAAAGACAGCTCGAAACTGGCGATGATTCCTTCGAGCTTTACGAACACGCCAAGAAGCTCGGCTTCCCCGACAAGACCATCGAGAGAATGACAGGCAAGCCGATACAGAAGAAGCTCCGCGCCGTTTACAAGATGGTCGATACTTGTGCGGCGGAGTTCGCGGCTATGACGCCGTACTTCTACTCGACCTACGACAGCGAGGACGAGGCTGCCGAGTTCATCAATTCCAAGAATTCGGGCAACAAGACCGTTATCGTATTCGGTTCGGGTCCTATCCGTATCGGACAGGGCATCGAGTTCGACTATGCTTCGGTTCACTGCGTATGGGCGCTTAAAGAGCGCGGCTTCGACGTTGTTATCGTCAACAACAACCCCGAGACCGTTTCCACCGACTTTGACACCGCCGACAGACTGTACTTCGAGCCGCTCACCAACGAGGACGTTATGAACATCATAAACGTCGAGAAGCCTTACGGCGTTGTTGTTGCGTTCGGCGGGCAGACTGCTATCAAGCTCACCAAGCATTTGGCGGCTCAGGGCGTGAATATAATGGGTACTCCCCCCGATTCGATCGACGCGGCGGAGGACAGAGAGCGCTTCGACGAACTGCTTGAACTGCATCAGATCAAGCGCCCGCAGGGCTTCACGGTAATGACCACCGACGAAGCTCTCGAAGTGGCAAACAAGATAGGCTATCCCGTTCTGATGCGTCCTTCCTACGTACTTGGCGGACAGAACATGATAATCGCCTTCAACGACGCCGATATCAAGGAGTACATGGCTATCATTCTCGCTCAGGAGATCGAGAACCCGATACTGATTGATAAGTACCTCATGGGTACCGAGCTTGAAATAGACGCTATCTGCGACGGCGAGGATATCCTTATCCCCGGCATCATGGAGCATATCGAGAGAACAGGCGTTCACTCGGGCGACTCTATCGCCGTTTATCCCGCATGGAACGTTTCCGACAGGCTTATCGAGCGCATCATCGACTGCTCGAAGAAGCTTGCGGTCTCGCTCAAAACGATGGGTCTTGTGAATATCCAGTATCTTATCAATAACGACGAGCTTTATGTTATCGAGGTAAACCCGCGTTCTTCGAGAACCATTCCTTATATAAGCAAAGTTACCGGCGTTCCGATGGTAGACCTTGCCACAAGATGTATGCTCGGCGAAAAGCTTGCCGACATGGGCTACGGCACGGGTCTTTACAGAAATTCTCCCTATGTGGCTGTCAAGGTGCCGGTATTCTCGTTCGAGAAGCTGATCGACGTTGATAACCACCTTGGACCCGAGATGAAGTCCACGGGCGAAGTTCTTGCCGTTGCAAGCAGCCTTGAAGAAGCTCTTTACAAGGGTCTGACTGCGGCGGGCTACAAGCTCAGAGTTGAAGGCGGCGTGTTCATCACCGTCCGCGACACCGACAAGGGCGAGATCCCACAGACCGCAAAGGCATTCTTTGACTTAGGCTTCAAGATCTATGCTACTCACGGCACGGCGAGGGTTCTGCTCGACCACGGCATTCCCTGCGAGGAGGTTGCCAAGATCGGCGAGGCGGAGTGGAACACCCTTACGCTTATCGAGAGCGGCAAGGTAAGCTACGTTATCTCCACCAGCTCGAAGGGCAGAAGCCCGCAGCGTGACAGCGTTAAGATACGCCGCAAGACTGTTGAAAGAAACATTCCTTGCCTGACCTCCATCGACACGGCAAACGCGATCGCGGCTTCGATACGCTCCAAGTATTCCGAAAAGACCACCGAGATCGTTGACATCAACAATATGCGTCAGGAGAAGAAGAAGGTCGCCTTCACCAAGATGCACGGCTGCGGCAACGACTACATCTACTTCAACTGCTTCGATCAGCGCATCGACAACCCCGAGGGACTTGCGATAGCACTTTCCGACAGGCATTTCGGCATCGGCGGCGACGGAGTTATCCTTATCCAGCGCTCCGAGATAGCCGACGGCAAAATGCGCATCTTCAATCTTGACGGTTCGGAGGGCATGATGTGCGGCAACGGCATCCGCTGCGTAGCGAAGTTCATGCGCGACAACGGTCTTGTTGACAAGGACGAGTTCGACATCGAGACCCTGAGCGGCATCATGCATATCAAGCTGATCCGTCACTACGGCGAGGTCAACGGCGCTACGGTAAACATGGGCGCTGCTATCCTCGACCCCGCGCAGATACCCACCACGCTTGCCCCCGACGAGAACGGCAAGGTAGTGAACCGCGCTGTCAAGATCGGCGACAAGGATTACAATATCACCTGCGTTTCGATGGGCAATCCCCACGCGGTAGTATTCATGGAGGGCAACATCGACGAGCTCGACATCGAGAACATCGGCAGCCAGTTTGAATACGCCGACATCTTCCCCGACAGAGTGAACACCGAGTTCATCAAGGTGCTTGACGACCACACGCTGAAAATGCGCGTTTGGGAGCGCGGCTCGGGCGAGACATGGGCTTGCGGCACCGGCGCGTGTGCGGCGGCTGTTGCGGCTGTGCTGAACGGCTATTGCAGCAAGGGCGAGGACATCACGGTCAAGCTCAAAGGCGGCGACCTTGTTATCAAAGTCACCGACGAAATGGTATACATGACGGGCAATGCCGTAACGGTATTCAACGGCGAGATCATTATCTAAGTTGCAGACATAATAACTTAAATAATAATTGTAGGGCGGGGGCGGGTTCTGCTCCCGCTCTGCATTTTATTTTCATGAAAAATTATATGAAAGGGCTGATATAAATGCCACAGCTTAACGAGAATTTTTTAAAGCTTGAAAAGAATTATCTCTTTATTGACATTGCCAAGAAGGTAAACGCTTTCAAGGCTGCCAATCCCGACGCGGACATTATCCGCATGGGCATCGGCGACGTTACTCTGCCGATAGCAAAGTGCGTTGTAGACGCGATGAAAAAGGGCGCCGACGAAATGGGCGTGAAGGAGACCTTCAAGGGCTACGAAGACAGCGGCGCAGGCTACGATTTCCTGAAAGAAGCCGTAAGCGGCTATTACAAGAGCTTCGGCGTTGACGTAAAACCCGACGAGATCCGCATCAACGACGGCGCAAAGAGCGACTGCGGCAACATAGTTGATATCTTCGGCGACGACAATATCGTGCTTATCACCGACCCCGCTTACCCCGTTTACGTTGACACCAACCGCATGAACGGCAGAAAGGTCATCTTTGCCGACTCGAACGAGGAAAACGGCTTTGCCGCCATGCCCGACGAGAGCGTTCACGCGGATATCATCTACCTCTGCTCGCCGAACAACCCGACAGGCTCGGTATACACCGCGGAGCAGCTCAAAATCTGGGTAGACTATGCTCTTAAGAACAACGCCGTTATCATCTACGACAGCGCTTACGAGGCGTTCATCACTGAGGAGAATATCCCGCGTTCGATCTTTGCTATCGAGGGCGCAAGAAAGTGCGCTATCGAGATGTGCTCGCTCTCGAAGACCGCGGGCTTCACAGGTATGCGCTGCGGCTACACCGTTATCCCGAACGAGCTTGTATTCAAGTCCTCCGAAGGACAGGACGTTTCTGTTTCGCAGATATGGGGCAGAAGACAGGGCAGCAAGTTCAACGGCGTAAGCTATCCCGTTCAGTGCGCTGCGGCGGCGGTATTCAGCGAGGAAGGCATCAAGCAGACCCGCGAGAACATCGTTTATTATCAGCGCAACGCGAAGGTCATCTCTGCGGCGCTCGACGAGCTCGGCATCAAGTACACGGGCGGCAAGAATTCGCCGTACATCTGGCTGAAATGCCCGAACGGTCTCGGCAGCTGGGAGTTCTTCGACAAGCTGCTAAACGAAGCAAACGTAGTCGGCACCCCCGGCGCGGGCTTCGGCAAGAACGGCGAGGGCTGGTTCCGTCTGACCGCTTTCGGCGACTACAACCGCACCAAGGAAGCTATGGAGCGCATCAAGAAGGTATTCGGCTGATAGCTTTTATTAATAATAAACAAGCAAAAAAGATACTCACGGTACTTCCGCGGGTATCTTTTTTATAGCATAAAAACTCTTTCCATGACAAAAAAGCTGCACAGCCCGAAAGCCGTGCAGCTCTGTTAATTCCGATAATTAATTCCCGCGGGGAAGCTTATCAATACTGCGAGGAAATGCCGAAGTATTCCTCAAGGGTAAGTCCCGCGTTGGTCAGCTTGACAGCAAGGTCTCTGCCGACGTATCTGATGTGCCACGGCTCGTACTTGAAGCCTGTTACACCCTCCTTGCCGTCGGGATAGCGGATAATAAAGCCGTACTCCGCGCAGTTAGCAGCGAGCCAGTAGGATTCGGGAGTCCCCACGAAAGCCTGTCCCGCGTAGTTTACGTCGATGGCAAGTCCTGTCTGATGCTCGCTGTGACCCGCTCTTGCGGAGTATCTGTCAGCGGCAGCAGCGCCGTCGCGCCATACATAGCTGTTGTAAAGCGACTGCTGTTCGTAGTAGCTTCTGTAACCCGATGTGATCCACAGGCTGTAACCCGCGTTAGCCGCCGCGCTTTGCAGACGGTTAAAGGCACTCTGAGTTTCGCTCGTAAGACCGCCGGGCGCGTAGCTCTCGGGCAGCGAATACGTCTTATTGACGATAAGCACTCCGTCGATATACGTCACTCCGTCGCTGCTGTTACTGCCGCTGCTGCTTACCGAGCCGTTATTTTTTTTTTGTCGTCACGTATTTCGGTGACGAATACTCACTGTATACCTTTCCGGTGCCGTTAGTATTGAACTTGAATGCGCGGATCTTGTAAACATAAGTAGTATCTGCGTTCAGATTGGCAAAACGCTTGGTGGTGATATTGCCGCCCTTGATAACGGACACTCTTTCCCATGCCTTGGTGTTGTAATTGTAGCGGTAGATGAAGTAACCGTCGCAGCTTACCGCAGTCCAGTTCAGACGGATAGCGTTTGAAGTACGGGAGAAGCTGGTGAACTCGGTCTTTGCGGGCTTCGCAACGTTTGTCGCAGCGCTGGCACTGCTCTTGGTGATCGTGGTGTAGTTATCGGAGAACTTTCCGCGGATCACGTCGCCGTTGCTGAGCTTATTGAAGGCGCATACCGTGAACCAGTACTGATGATTGGGCTTTAACTTATTGAAGCGATAGGTGGTAGTATTCTTGGAAACGTTAGCTACCTTCTTCCAGTCGTTGCCTGTCTCGTTGAGCCACATCTCGTAGCCGTCGCAGTCAACGCCGTTCCAGGAAACGGTAACGGTATCGTAGGTTACCTTAGCGGTCGAGGTATTTATCGAAACCGCTGCGGGAGCGGTAACATTTTCGGAGGTCCTGCCCTTCTTGTCGGTCGTACCCTGCTTGTTGGTCCAGCTGCCGTAAACGGGATTATTGGACTTGTTATATTTATAGGCACGAACACTTATCCAGTAATTATTCTCGCTTTCGAGATTACTGAAAACGTAATCGAGAGTAGTATTATTTACATTAGCAACGAAGAACCAGTCGCTGCTGTTGCCCGTCTTGTTGAAATAGATCTGATAGCCGTCGCAGTTAGCAACAGAATCCCAGTAGAAGCGGAGCGAATCCTCGCCCGATACTACTTTTTTGAAGGTTACAGCGCCGGGAGCCTGCGTATTGTCGGTCTGGGAGGTCGAGCCCTTCTTATCGGTAGTACCCTGCTTATTGAGCCAGCTGCCGTAAACGGGGTTACCCGATTTATCATACTTATAAGGGCGAACGCTTATCCAGTAGTTGCTTTCGCTGTCGAGATCGCTGAAGAGGTAGTCGAGAGTAGTATTCTTTACGTTTGCAACGAAGAACCAGTCGGTACTGTTGCCGGTCTTATTGAAGTAGATCTGATAGCCGTCGCAGTTTGCAACCGAATCCCAGCTGAAGCGAAGCGAATTATCGGTCGATACTACAT
Organism: Ruminococcus sp.; assembly: GCA_024697705.1. Taxonomy (GTDB): domain Bacteria; phylum Bacillota; class Clostridia; order Oscillospirales; family Ruminococcaceae; genus YE71. Next base: position 22,682 of record JAILFF010000088.1, on the reverse strand, counting down.
TTTTGAAGGTAACAGAGCCCGGAGCCTGCGTATTGTCGTTCTCGGTATCGGTGGTGAGGATCTTCTCCTCCGAGTAAGCGCCGAATACCTTTTCCGAGCCGTTCATCTTATATGCTCTGATGCGGACATAGTAGGTAACGCCCGGCTGGAGCTGGCTGATCTTCGCGTGAGTTTCCGAGGTATTTCCGAGTACAGAGAACTCAGCCGCACCTGCGTCTCTGAAGCTTACCTCATAGCCGTCGCAGTTCTGAGCCTTCCAGTCAAGCTCTATGTACCTGCTGCTCTTGGAATAGCCTGTAAATTCGACCTTTGTGGGAGTAGTCGAGGTCTGAGCTTCGGTAACGGCGAATTGAGAAGCGGTCGTGCTCAAGTTTTTCTGACCGTAGCTGCCGTTTGCGTAAGACGAAATATAAAACTCCCAGTCCTTATTTTTGCTCCACTCATAATCCCAGAAGAAGGACGTAGTGTTGCCGCCTGCCACATACTCATAGTACATACCCCATCTTTCGCCCGCGGGGTGTACCGCTCTGATAAGATAGCCGTCGGCGCCGCTTACGGCGTTCCATTTGAGATCCATGCCGTTAGAGCGCTTTACAGCGGAAACGGTGGAAGGAGCATCGGGCGTTTTGCCCGTGTTGTAAACAAAATCAGCTCCGAGTTTGGTTTCGGAATATAACGCCGCGAGGGAACTTCCCCTTTCATCGGCGGAGGCGGTCGTGGCAATGGTGCTCATGGAAAGCACAAGCGCCAGTGCAGCCGCAGATAATTTTTTCATCATCATATTGTGTCACTGCCTTTCATAAACTGTCGATCGTCCGCGGTCTCCCGCAGATTAATCCGGTTGCGAACCGTCCGAAGACTTAGTCCGCCCGTAAATCTATCTATATAGTTTAATTATACCACATATCCCCGATAAAATCAAGGGATATAGCTAAATTGTAATAATTTGTTCAAAATACTGTTTTGAACATTTCTTACTGTTTTCATTATAATAGACTGTCTGTCGGGCAGAATAGTTTCCGGCATTGTATGAATTTTATGTAAACAATTTGCTTCTTGCAAGAAGAAAAAGCCCATGTATAAAAAACATAAGAGCCGCCCGATGAGGACGGCTCATTTAAGCTTATTTAGACTTGAAAATATCAAAGATATCGTCGTAGTAATTGGGGTTTCCGGGGGACTTCACGCCTGCTCTCTGATTGGCAGCCGCCTGATCCATAGCGCCTCTCTCCATCGGAGTGGGTGCGGGTGCGGGCATATTTACCTGCTGACCGTAGCCCTGTGGAGCCTGTCCGTAGCCCTGTGGAACCTGCTGTGCATAGCCCTGCGGAACGGTCTGACCGTAAGTAGGTCTGATCGGCTGACGACCTGCGGGAGTTGTCGGAACTTCCTGAAGAACAGGCTGTTCTTCGGGCTGAACAAGTCCGCCGCCGTTAAAGTCAGCAGCGATGACCGTTACCTTAACTTCGTCGTTCATGTTGCTGTCGTAACCGTTACCGAAGATGATCTCGGCGTCCTCGTCAACAGCTTCTGTGATCTTGTTGGTCAGCTCGTCGATCTCGTCAACAACGATGTCTTCGCTCATGGTGATGTTTACAAGAAGTCTCTTTGCTCCCGCAATGGAAGTATCAAGCAGATTGCTCTTGATTACCTGCGCCACAACGTCCTGTACCTTGTCCTTGCCCGAAGCATGACCGATAGCCATGTGAGCAAAGCCCGCGTTCTTTATAATGGTGGTGATATCCGCAAAGTCAACGTTTATCTCATCATGACGGGTGATGATCTCCGCTATCGAAATAACGTCTGTCTTAAGTACCTCGTCGGAAAGAGCATAAGACTGCTTCATGGTCAGCTTCTGACCTGTGCCTAACAGATTCTGGTTGGGGATAACGATAAGCGCGTCAACGTTGTCAAGCAGACCCTGAATACCTCTTTCAGCCTTTTCGAGCTTCTTTTTGCCCTCGAAAAGGAAAGGCTTGCTGACTACCGCGATGGTGAGCTTTTCCATGTCGTGAGCGATCTTTGCTACGACAGGTGCAGCACCCGTTCCCGTGCCGCCGCCCATACCTGCGGTAATAAATACCATATCCGCGTCCTTAATGGCTTCGGTGATCTCGTCCTGGCTCTCGATCGCAGATGCCTCGCCGACCTCGGGCTTTGCGCCTGCGCCCAGACCGTGAGTAAGCTTGGCACCGATCTGTATCTTTTCGGTAGCCCTTGAATTTTTAAGTGCCTGAATATCGGTATTAACAGCGATATAATCAACGTTGCCGATTATACCCTGATCCGCGATGCTGTTCAGCGCGTTTCCGCCGCCGCCGCCGACGCCGATAACCTTGATCTTGGCACCCTCGATAGGCGCCTCAACATATTCGTAAGCCATGTTATACATCCTCCAATTAACCTTTATTGTCCTGATCCCAAAATTATTTTTCACACTGACTGTCCAAAAATAGTCGCAATATCAGATATACTATAATAATAACACAAAAAAAGGCGGTTGTAAAGACATAATATAAAGTTTAGATGTTAGCACAATCGCGGTGAATAGCCCGACAAGCCTTTTGTGTAGTTTTACCATGTGCCGTAATCGTACCCATAATCGTAATTATTGTAGTCATAACTGCCGTTATCGTAGTAGCCGTAGCCGTAATCGTAATAGCCGTAGCCGGGGTCATAACCGTAGTTATAATCATATCCCGCATTCGGGTCGTAGCCGTAATTGTAGTCGTTATAATCGCCCGCGTTAGAGTCTGCGGCGGCGTTGGGATCGTAAGGGTCGAGCGTTCCGCCCTGAGAGTTCGGGTCGGCGGAGGAGGTATCGGCTCTGCCGTCGGTCTGCGTACCCGTGCCGCCCGCCCCCGGTCTGTTCACCGAGATAGGCACGTCGGTCTTCTTGGGTATCGCGGAGATGCCCCTGTCCACGCCGTTGTAGCGAAGCGTACCCTCGTAGCCCTCGGGCAGCTGCTTGTCGATAACCGCCTTGATATACGTGAGCTTGATATCCAGCTCCACCGAGCTTCCGAGCTCTATCTGTATCCTGCCGTCGTAGACGAGCTTTATATCCGTGCGCTCTTTTATGTCGATCTTTGCAATGCCGCCGAAATTCAGCGCGTCAAGCTTTGCGAGCAGCTCGGCTAATATCTCGGTCTTCTGATCGTCGTCGGAAACGGCGCGTGTACCGACCTTTATCTCGGGCTTTTTGGGCGTGGGAGTGTCCTCGTCCTGCTCGGCGTCAAGGCGTGCTGCCTTCTGCGAGGGCGTTTCGTAGCCCGCAAGCTCGTATCCCGTGACGAGCGGCAGCATCGGATTCCGCTCCTTCTCGCCGATCTCCAGCAGCCTGCCCGACTTCGACATGGTGCAGTAGCCGCCGTCGTATTCGATCTGAACGGCGGGCTGAGCCTCCGTTATGTTTATCGTCAGTCCGTCGGGATATTCTTTGAGCACCGATACCTTATCTATATATACAAGATGCTCGGTCAGGCGGTGCTCGATGAACTCGGTATTCAGGCGGACAAGGTTCTGCCCGGGAATAAGTCCCGCGACCTGCTGTATCTGCTGCGGCGTATAGAGCGTCACGCCGTTGACAGTCAGCCTTGTGGGCGATAGGTTGAACAGCACATTGACGCTCAGCAGTGAGCCGAGCGCCGCCGTTATCGCCGCCGCGATCGTGGTATATAGATTGACCGTGTTCTTTCGTCTGCCGTGGCGGACAGCCGCTCCCGAATAGGATTGTCTGCCCGCCGCTGTACTTCTGTATTCCTCTGTCATTACTTTCCTTCACTCTCCCCCCTGCGCCCTTACGCGGGGGCGGTTACGCGGGGTACGTTTATTTTAAAGAGAATAGATCAAAGATAATAGATAAAAGATATGAAGTGTAACAGCGAAACATTTATTTTTGTTTCAAGTACGGGTTTAGAATATATCTTTTATCTTTTATCTATTATCTGTTTATCTTATTTTGCTTTCGGGTCAAACGATATCTCGTCCGAGACCTTCATAAATCCGGGTATGCAGGGTATCACGCCGAGCTTTTTCATACCCTTTGTCGTCAGCATCAGGGAGGTTATCGCTCTGTCAAATTCGCCCTCCGAAAGCCCTGCTTTGTTGATGAGAATATTGACCTTGACGGTCTTTTTCTCCATTGCTTCGATAGTTTTGGCGTCGTTTTCGACGTAAACGTAAACGATGTGATCTTTAAATTCTCCGCCGTAGGCAACGGCAAAATCCTTAAGCTGCAATTCTATCGGCAGGAAATTGTTCACATCGAAAGCGACCGTGCAGATACGGTAGCTTTCTGAAACGTCGCTCGACATCGCGTCGATATTGTAGACATAGCCCGTGCTCATGATATCCGTCTTGAACTGCGACGAGCCCTTTTCCGCGAAAATATCCTCATAGCGGCAGCTGCATTCGTTCTTGTTGGCGGTAAAGACAGGCGGCACGAAAAACAGCACGAAAACAGCAAGCGCCAGCAGCACGATCAGGAACTTGATGATAGTTCTCCTCGCCACATAGCTGCCGTAGACCATAACTCCCTGATCCATGCGATCAGCCGTGCCGCGGTTTTGCGCGTCGCGGGCGCTTTTGGTTGAAAACTGCTCGCTCAAAGCCACGCCGTCGAGAGGACCTATCGGCTTTTTCTTGATCGTGAATGCCTTTACGTCGTGCGAGACCTTCGGAAATTCGGTAATGGGCTTTCCGGAGCGGTCGTCTGCCCTTCCGGTAACGCCCTGAGCGTTCAGGTTCTCGGTCTGCTCATTGTCAAGATGCCCGAGATCGGGCGTTTTAATGGTGTCCATTGAGGGTCGTCTTGCCATATTTTATCATCCTTTCGCCGCCCGGGATAATGTTATTTATCCTCGATAAGCGGTCTGAGCGCGCCAAAGATCCTGTCGTTGGTGTCGGCGATATAAAGTTCTGCCGCCTTTTCCGAGAGCGAGCGCAGGCGCTCCCTGTCGGAAAGAAGGCTCTTTACGGTGTCAATGAGCCATTCGCTCGTCAAGTCCTTCTGTTCGATAACTATCGCGGCGCCTGCCCTTTGCAGCACCATTCCGTTGTGATACTGATGATTGCCCGCGACTATCGGCGAGGGCACGAGTATCGAGCCGCGTCCCATCGCTTCAAGCTCGGTGAGGGCGTTTGCGCCGCAGCGCGAGATCACAAGGTCGGCAGCCGCCATGCAGGTCGGCATATTGTTGATATATTCCTTTACGATAAGCGTGGGGTCGTTTTCAAAGTCAACTCCCTTGTCCTTAAGGCACTTTTCAAACTCGGTCTCTCTGCCGTTGCCGCCGTAGGAATGGATATGGCAGACCTTCGTGCCGCTCTCCTTGTACCACGCGATAAGGTCGAGCACGGTGGAATTTATCGCTCCCGCGCCGAGACTTCCGCCCGTCGAGAGAATGACCACCGCGTCCTGCGGAAATCCCAGCTCGCGCCGTGCCTCTTCCTTTGTTATCTTGGAAAAGCCCGAGCGCACGGGCAGTCCCGTGACGGTGTATTTTATCTTCGGGTCGAGGTACTTCTTCGCTTCCTCGACGGTGAGCATAACGGCGTCGGCGTATTTCGAGAGCAGCTTGTTCGTCACGCCGGGGTAGGCGTTCTGCTCATGGATAGCGGTCTTTATGCCCATTTTGGAGGCAGTCCGCACAACGGGACCCGCGACGTAGCCGCCCGTACCGATAACGAGGTCGGGTTTGAAGTCCCTGATTATCGCCTGAGAGGTCGCGCCTGTCTTCATGAGGCACTTTACGGCGTGGATATTTCGCTTGATATTCTCGACGTTTATGCGGCGCTGAAAGCCCTCCACCTGTATCGGATAGAATTTATATCCCGCCTGCGGGACGAGCTTCGCCTCCAGCTTTTCGGGGTTTCCCGCAAACGCGAATTCCGCGTCGGGGATATGTGACTTTATGACCTCTGCGATGGCAAGCGCGGGGTTCACATGACCCGCCGTGCCGCCTCCCGCGAGCAATACTCTGAGCATCTGCGCTCAACTCCTTTTTAAAAAATCACTGCCGAAGCACGTTATATAAATGAGCATTTACAGTATCGGGTTATTATGCAGGGGGTGAGCATTGCTCGCCCGTGTTTTACCCCCAACTGTACAATAATCCCCGAATTTGCGCTAATTATTTGCAAAAATCGCTTCGCTCTTTTGCAAATATAAAATCGGCAATTATCTTGTTTTTGTACTGTTTGGCAGAATCATTTGCTTCTGCGTTTTTGTACGCTTTTTTATTTAATTGCCGATTTTATTTTTGAACCGTTCGCTTTTCTTTCTCCAAATTGTTTGCTGCCGTCGTAGGCTTTTGTAGGGGAAACCTGCACGAACTGCGTTCGTGCCGTGAAGAAGGGTTATCCCCCACACCCCCTTCCTAAGACTTTTGGTTTGTCCTCACTTGCGGCTTACTGTTCTTCCGGCTTTGCTTCCGCCTTTGCCTTCTCAGCCTTCTTTGCGGCTATCCTCTTGCTTTCGTCCTCGGCACGTCTTGCTTCGTCCTTCGCCCTGATACGCTTCGCCGTACTGCTTTTTAAATTCTGCCGCGAGATACTGAGCAATACGCCCATCTCCGAAAGCTGCAATATCAGCGCCGTACCTCCCGCCGAGAAAAACGGCAGCGAGATACCCGTGTTCGGAAAGCCGTTCGTGGCGACCATTATGTTGAGGAACGCCTGCAAGCTTATCTGCACGGTTATCCCCGTCGCAACGAGCGTGCCGAAACGGTCGCGGGCGTTCGCGGCTATCTGCAAGCCCTTGAATACGAACACCACAAACAGCAGCACGACGGTCAATCCTCCCGCAAAGCCCAGTTCCTCAACGATGATCGAGAAGATAAAGTCGTTCTGCGACTCGGGCAGATAAAGGTACTTCTGCCGCGATTCGCCGAATCCCAGCCCGAACCAGCCGCCCGAACCAATCGCCAGCAGCGATTCGTAGGTCTGGTGCGTGGTGTCGGAAATGTCCGACATAGGGTCTTTCCAGCTTTCGATGCGGTCGGTGATGTAGCCGAAGTTTCCGCCCTTCATCAGCACGATACCCGCCAGTCCGATCAGACCACCAAGTGCGCATAACCCGATGAACGACCAGAAATTCTTGCGCGGCATACCGCTTGAAAACATCATCGCAACGCCTATGACCATAAAGAGCATAACGGCGCTCAGGTGCCTTTGCTTCATCAAAAGCAGAGCCGTCAAGCCCATAAGTATGACAAACGGCGCTATGCAGTGTTTAAGGCTCTTTTCAAACTTCTTGTGATTTATCGAAAGAATGTACGCGAACACGAAGATATATGCGATCTTAAGTACCTCAGATGGCTGAAACATTACGCCCAGTTTTATCCATCTTCTCGCGCCTGCTCGCTCAATGCCGAAAAAAGAGGTATAAAGGCACAGCAAAAAGCTTGCGATAAAGAAGATATAAGCGATCTTCGTGTTATTAAAGAAGTTATAATCAAGGTACGACGCGACGAACATGGCAAGCAGCCCCAGTCCCGCGCACAACGTCTGATTTTTTACATAATAGTATTCGTCGCCCCATTCATTCTGCGCCGCCGCATAGCTTGCCGAGAACATCATTATTATGCCCAGCACAAGCAGAATGATTATGAGCGCGAAAAGCGTTTTGTCTATTTCGAGCGCGATAAAGCGGAACTTGTTCACGCCGCGCCCTTTTCCTGCCTTTACCGCCTTTTGCGCGGGGAGCTTTTCAATACTCGCTGCCATTATGATTCCTTTCTTCCAAGATATAAATTATTTACGTTATAAATAGCTTTTGTACAGATAGACCGCGTACCATACCGCAGCCGCGTCCGCTGTAAGCGTGATAACGGCAAATACACCTATTACCGCGTATTCGCCGTACTTTTTGTTCTTTAAATGATGATGCAGCGATGTTCCCATCAGCCACAGCTTTTTCGTTCGGCGGTATCTTAAAAACTGCACCGCCGCGCAGAAAGCGTCGATGAAAGCCGCCGTCGCCGCAAATATCACGCAGAGCTGCAAGTTCTCGGTCAGCACAAGCCCCGCCGCAGCCGCCGCTCCCGTGAAGAATCCTCCCGATGAGCCGCTTCTGTGCTTTGCGGGTTCGAGCCCGAAAAACAAGCCCGACATCAGCGCCGCCGCCGTGATAAGCCCGAGCGCCGTCGTTTCCTCCGAGCGGACAGCCGTTCCCGCCGCCGAAAGCCCCAGCGCCCCCACTGCCCCGACCGCGCAGGAAAGTCCGCCGATGCAGGTGTCCTCGTCGGTGCCGAAGCGGTTCGTCACGCGAAAGCTGTATATAATGAGCGTCATCATCGCCGCCGAAACGGGCGCGTAAGCAAACCCGAGCGGTATTATCCCGAGCCGAAACGGGAGTATCAGCTCCGTTCCCGCGTACCCGAGCCGCCTTGCCGCCGCCGCGTACACAAGACACGCCGCAAAGGTGTACCCGAGCTTTATCTTCGTCCGAACGCCCGCGTTTTTGCCGAGCCGTTCAAGCAGATGATCGTCAAGCACTCCCGGCAGAGTTATGACAGCCGCAAAAACCGCCGCTGCGATCAGTCTTCCGCCGCTTTCGCAGAACGCCGCCGCCACAAAGCACCCGAAGGCATAGACGATAAGCGCGTTCACGCCGCCGAAAGCGGGCTCGCTGCCGTCCGTGCGGAAGCGGTCGCCAATGTAGGGCGAGTATTTCCCTGTCTTCATTCGGCGGAACACGGGAATCAGCATCAGTCCCAGCACCCAGCCGAGAACAAGCTGCATGACAGCTGTTATACCGAGCTTACTCCAGAGCATTTACCGCGCTTTCAAGCTGCATACCGCGGCTCGCCTTGAACAGCACCGCGTCGCCCTCGTGCAGCTCGGCTTTGAGAGCTTCTGTCATCTCGTCCTTGCTTTCAAAGTAGCGGCAGTTCTCGGGAGCCATGCCCTTCTTCACTGCGCCCTCGACGTAGTTCTTCGCGTCCTCGCCGCAGCAGTAGAGCAGTTCAGCCTTAGAAGCGCCGACATATTCGCCAGCGAGCTTGTGAAGCGTTTTCGATTTCGCGCCGAGTTCGAGCATATCCGAAAGCACGGCGATACGTCTGCCGCCCTCGGGAACAGCCGTCTGTCCCAAAGCCGAAAGCGCCGCCTTTATCGAATCGGGTGCCGCGTTGTAGCAATCGACGATAAACGTCATGCCGCGCACCGAACGTATATTCTGTCTTATGCCCTGCGGCTTGAACTCCGCAATAGCCTCAGCCATTTTTTCGGGCTCGATGTCAAGCAGCTGCCCCACCGCAAAGGCGATAAGTGCGTTTGCGATGTTATGTTCGCCGAGACAGTTTATCCTCGCGGGAACGCTGCCGCCCTCGTAGCCGATCGTGAAGGAAAAACCTTCGGGATCGGGAACGATATCCGCCGCCCAAACGTCGGGCTTTTTCTTCTTGCCCTTGCCTGCGCCCTGCGTCGAGCAGAAAACAATCCTTCTGCCGTGGCGCGGCTCGATAGTCGAAAGCAGCTTATCCTCAAGCGGCAGAACGAGAGGAGCAGTATAATCCGCGCCGTCGAGTATCTCCATTTTCGCCTTTAAGATGCCCTCGCGTGAGCCTAAGTATTCGATATGCGAATGTCCTATGTTCGTTATAACGGCAATAGTAGGCTCGCAGCACATACTGAGCCGCGAGATCTCGCCGAAATGGTTCATGCCCATCTCGATGACCGCCGCTTCGGTGGTGCTGTCGATGCCGAAAAGCGTTTTCGGCAGACCGATCTCGTTATTGAGATTGCCCTCGGTCTTGACGGTGTTGTATTTCTTTGATACTACAAGCGCTATCATATCCTTGGTCGTGGTCTTGCCGACGCTGCCGGTAACGCCCACGACGGGAATATCGAATTTCTTGCGGTAGTAATGCGCCAGCGCTTGCAGCGCACGGTGTGTCGAATCGACGATAATGCACTTCGCACCTTCGACGGGGCGTTCGGCAATGACCGCCTCCGCGCCGAGCTCGGCAGCCTTTGCACCGTAATCGTGACCGTCGAATTTATCGCCCTTAAGCGCGATAAAGACGGAGTTTTTCCCGATAGTCCTCGTGTCGGTGGACACCGCGGTTATCATGGTATCCATATTCTGCGGAAAGCCGAAGCTCCCGCCGACCGCCTGCACGATCTCGGACAATCTAATAGGTTCCATATCGTCACACCTCTTTTTTCTTATCCCTGTTGTGAAAAAAATCGTTGATTATTTATCGTCACCGGAAAGCGGCTCGCCGTTTTCCGCAATGATCTCTTCAAGAACGTCTGCCGCCGCTGCCACGATGCGGGGACACAGCTCGGTGAACAGATGATTCTCCCGTGCATACTGCACGCCCTCCGCGGTGGTAATGTCCACGCCGAGAATATCCCGGCACATATACGAACCGACTCTTTCGGCAAACAATTTCATCATATGGTCGTTGACCCTGTTAGCAAGTTCGCGGCTTTGAAGATCGGTTTCATCGCACTGACCGTACATCGCGCCGAGGACCATCAGCGCACCCGTACAGGCACCGCAGACCTCGCCGCGGCGCATACCGGATCCGAAACAGCCTCCGAGCCGCAGAGCTGTTTTCTCCGTCAGCCCACATTCGTCTGCGAAAGCCGCAAGTATCGCCTGCGAGCAGTGGAATTTTCTGTTAAAAATCTCAACTGCTTTTTCTTTTCTTGTCATGTTCATTATTAAAGCTTCTTTTGCAGCCGGACAAGGTCATACCACCTGCCGAACTTCTTCCCGATGCCCCTGAACCTTGCGCACTCGGAAAAGCCCATCTTGGTATGAAAATCATAGCTGCCGTGTGTCAGATATTCGTCCTCGTCATCTGTATACGCGGACCCCGCCACGAGATCGACTATCCCCATCTCACGCAGACGCTTTTGCAGCTCTGCGTAAAGCATGGTGCCTATCCCTTGTCTGCGAAAGTCCTTGTGAACGTATATCGAGCTTGCCGCCGACCATGAATAGGCTTTTCGCGGCAGGTATTCCCCCGCGTAGGCATATCCGACCGCCGCACCGTCCTTTTCGCACACAAGGTACGGGAACTTAGCCGTAACCTTTGCTATGCGCGATTCAAACTCGGCTGCCGAAGGCGCTTCGTATTCAAAGGAAACTGCCGTATTCAGCACATAGTGGGAGTATATCTCCGCAAGCCTTGCCGCATCCGACAGCCGCACCTCGCGTATCGTAAGACCGCTCATTTATCTTCACTCCGCCGCAAGCTCTTCAAGCGCCTCGGCGACTACCTCGCGCTCGTCGAAGTGTATCTTCTTACCGCCCGCAAGTATCTGATAATCCTCATGACCCTTGCCCGCCAGCACGATGATATCGTCCTTTTCGGCGTTCTTCACTGCCCAGTGTATCGCCTCGCGCCTGTCGGTTATGCGGATATAGGGCGTTGTGCAGCCGTCAAGACCTTTCAGGATATCCTCGATTATCGCGTCGGGCTCTTCGTTGCGGGGGTTGTCGCTCGTGATTATCATGAAATCGGAGTTCGCCGCTGCCGCCTTAGCCATCAGCGGACGCTTTTTGGAATCGCGGTTGCCGCCGCAGCCGAACAGACATTTCACCTTGCCCTTAGCGCCGTTTTTCATGGCTTTCAGCACGTTTTCGAGCGCATCGGGGGTGTGGGCGTAGTCGCAGATCACGGTGAAGTCCCTGCCTGTCGGCACGACCTCCGCTCTGCCGCGAACGCCCGTCATTTTGCCGAGAGTCGCTATAACTTCCTTTTCGTCAAGTCCGAGCTCCCTCGCGCAGGCTATGACGGCGAGCGAGTTCGACACGTTGAAAAGCCCGGGCATCGCAAAGCTGACATTCCTCGAAACGTCGCCGCAGCGGTAGATATATCTAACGCCGCCCGCGGCAAGGGTGATCTTGTCGGCGGTAAGCTCCGCCTCGCCCTCTGCGGCGTAGGTCAGCGCGGGGATAGTTATCTCGGAAAGATAGCGCCTGCCGTACTCGTCATCGGTGTTGATTATCGCCTTGTCGCAGATCGAGAACAGCAGCTTTTTAGCCTGATAATAATTCTCGATAGTGCCGTGAACGTCAAGATGATCCTGCGTCAGATTGGTAAACACGCCCAGCTTGAAACGGCACGGACCCGTGCGCTTCTGTTCAAGACCCTGCGAGGATACCTCCATAACGACGTATTCGCAGCCCGCGTCAGCCATTTTGCGGAGCAGCTCGAAAAGGTCGTAGGGCTCGGGCGTAGTGCGGGCGGTGGCGAGTACCTCGTCGCCTATCTCGTTCTGACAAGTGCCGATAAGCCCCGACTTTTTGCCGAACATCATGAGTATCTTTTTGAAAACAGTCGTTATTGTCGTCTTGCCGTTCGTTCCCGTGACGCCGATCATGGTAAGCTCTCTCTCGGGGTGTCCGAACCATGCCGCGCAGAGATGCGGGTAAAGTCCGCGAGTATCCTTGACTATCACCTGATTCGGCAGACCCACGTCATGCTCGCAGAAGATCACCGCGGCACCGCGTTCGGTCATTTCCTTTGCGGCGTTATGACCGTCGAAAGTCCCGCCCTTGATGCACACGAACGCGAACCCCTCGGGGAGCGTGGTTCTCGTGTCGGAGGTCAGCCCCGTTATCTCCGTTTCGGGGTCAAGCTCCGTACTTATGTCAAGTTCTTTGATAAGCTCGGAAAGTTTCATTCTCCATCGTCCTTTTTACACTATTTTTCGATTTTATTTCTTCGTAAATTACATTTTGACTGTGTAGGGCAGCATTGCTCGCCCGTGTAATCGCCGCCCGTTGCCCTGCAAATTCGCATTATTTCGCAATACAAATATTGTAGGGGCGCGCATTGCGCGTCCGTGGATTTACCTCACCCGTGCTATTTCTTCACCTGTGCGGGAATCCCGACTTCGCGCTATTGTTGCACGAAATATCGCCTGTCTGAACTCGTTCAGACCGCTCTTCTCGTGCAAATAAAATCGGCAATTTGCTTGTTTTTGTTCTGTTTGGCAGAGCTATTCACTTATGCCTTTTTGTCGGATTTTCTTGAAATTGCTGATTTTTATTTTAAACCGTTCATTATTCTTTCACCGAAAAGATTTGCTGCCGTTGTGGGCTTTTGTGGGGGAAACCCTTCTGAAGAAGGGTTCTCCCCCTGCACGAGCTTGCTCGTGCCAACCCCTTTCCTAAGACTTTTGGTTCTTTTCTTCCTAAGACTTTTGTTTTTTACTGCGAGCCGACCGCCGCCTGTCTGAACGTAACCGTTATCGCCGTTCCGACCGTGACCGTCCTGCCCGTCATATTATTCGCTTCGGCAAGGCTGTTCTCTTCATTCGCCGCCGAACCGACTATCGTCATGTTCAGCCCGTAGCTGTGCAGCAGGTCTCTCGCCATTTCTTTCGTATAACCCTCAACATCGGGAACGGTGACTGTTTCCTCCGATGTGACATTGTCCGTGTAAAGCACTATCTGACCGCCGCGCTCGATGGTCACGCCCGAAGGCGACTGCCTCAGCACCGTGTCGCCGTCGCCTACTACCTTGACATTCAGCATCAGCGCTTCGAGTGTGCTCTTCGCCTCCGCTACCGAGAGATATTCCTCGTTCGGTACTGCTACTTCGAGCTGTGCCAGCTCCTCGTCGGTGTACTCGGGAAGCAGTCCCATGTAGGGAAGAACGTCCGAAAGCACCTCGACGCACGCGGGCGCCGCTACCTGCGAACCGTAGAAATTCTCGCCCTGCGGGTCGTCTACCATGATTAGCACGATCACCTGCGGGTCGTTCGCGGGAGCAAACGCGCAGTACGAAGCAACATAGTCCTTCTGACCCGTCGGGTCGATATCGAGCTTCTGCGAAGTACCCGACTTACCGCCGATGCGGTAGCCCTGAATGTAGGCGTTCGAGCCCTGCTGATCGAGTACGACGTTTTCGAGAATGTTACGCATCTCCGCGCTGACGCTCTCGGAAATTACCTGCCGCTTGGCGACAGGCTCGAAGTCCTTGACGATATTGCCGTTCGAGTCGATTATCTTGTCAACCACCTGCGGCGTCATAAGGTAGCCGCCGTTGATTACCGCCGAATACGCGGTTATCATCTGTATCGGGGTGATCTTGTTTGTCTGTCCGAATGATTCCGAAGCGAGATCGACAAGCGACATCAGGTCGCCGTCGCGGGTGATGCTCATCGCCTCGCCGGGGAGGTCTATCCCCGTATAATCGGTAAAGCCGTAGCCTTTAAGATATTTCCAGAAATTTTCAATGCCGAGCTTCTGACCTATCCTTATGAACGCGGGGTTGCAGGAGTTCGTCATGGCGTCCTGAAGATTCTGCGCACCGTGATCGACATTCGACCAGCAGTGATAGGGAGCCGATGCGCCCTGAACGTCTATCTGCGTGCCGCAGTAGAAGGTCTCGTCGAGCGTGATGGCGTTTTCTTCGAGAGCCGCCGAGCCCGTGATTACCTTGAATACCGAGCCGGGAAAGTAGAGCTCCGAAATAGCCTTGTTTTTCCACTGAACGCTCCACGCCGCAAGACGGGTGTCGGTATATTCCTTCGACTCCTCGCCCGCCGATTCCTTTATCATGGCGAGCTGTGCCGCCGCGTAGGTATCGGTGATCTCCGACGGCTTGTTCGGGTCGTAGCTGAAATTGGTCGCCATTGCCAGCACTCTGCCTGTCTTCGGCTCCATGATGATGCCGCAGGCGCGCTCGGAGGGCATATTGGTCTGGACCGCGTTGGCAAGCGCCCTTTCGAGATAATACTGAATACTCATGTCGATATTCAGATAGAGCGAGTCGCCGTCCTGCGCGTCGTAGCTCTGCTTGTATTTATAGGGTATCTCGGTGCCGTACTTGTCGGCGGCAGTGATTATTCTGCCGTCCACGCCCGAGAGCTTGTCGTCGTAGTAAGCCTCAAGCCCGTAAACACCGTTGCCCTCGTAGTCGGTATGCCCGATTACATTCGCCGCGAGCGCGTTCTGCGGATAGAAGCGCTTGCTTGTGGGGTCGCAGCGGATACCGTCGATCTTGTGTTCGGTCATGAATTTCTCGATCTTATCCGCGTCGGTCTTTTCGACCTCTTTTTTAAGGATAGTGTAGCGCATCTTCTTGTCGGAGGTCTTTTTCAAGAACTCGCCCTCGTCGATGCCAAGCACCTGCGGCATGAACTCGTTGAGCGCTCTTTCGCAGTCCACGGAGTTCTCAGCCTCTTCGAGCATCTCGGTAAGTTCTTCGCGGCGGGTCTCGTTGTCCTCGTCGGCAAGAGCCTCCTTTATGTCCAATATCCTGTCGTCCTTCGCGTCAATATATTCCCAAAGCATGGCGTTGTCTGAATAGACGGTATAGACGGTAGCGCTCTGCGCGAGTACCTGCTTGTTGGTATCGTAAATAGTACCACGCGACGCCTTGACGGTGGTGCTTGTCAGCTGTTGAGAATTGGCAAGAGCGCTCCACTTGTTGCTCTCCACGATCGACACCTTGTAAATGCACCACACGGTATATCCCGCGACGATCATGATAAGCAGCGTGAGCCAGATAAGCACCCTTCGCCTCATTCTTTCGCTCGGTCTGTCGAACATTTTGGTAAACGTCATACTCCCTTCACATTTATATTTATATCTTTAAATACAACAAGAAAGCTAAGCACATTCACAATGTTCTTAACTTCCTTGCGCGGAGACCTCCGCTATATTATTTTATTCATCAAAGTCCGAGATATTCCAGAAAATCGTTCCATTTGTTGGTGATCTTCACAAAAATATTCCCATCGTCGGACTCCACCGGCTCGGCGGCGGTGCTTTCGGTTATCTCAACGTATTCTATCTGCGATCTGTCGAGCTTTTTCAGTCCCAGACGAGTCTCGGCGTATTCCTCGACCCTTGTAAAGCCTGTCTGCTGTGCCAGCTCGGATTCAAGGCTGACGTTTTCATCGCTCAGCACCTGAAGCTCGTTCTTAAGCGTGGTATTTTCCGAATAGAGCTTTGTAAGCTCCACCTTGCCGTAGATCATCGTGACAAAAAGTGCGAATACGAACACGGCGCCCACGACTATCCTGACGCTTGCGGCGTTCTTGCGGCGTTTGTTTGCGCTTCTTTTGTCGCGTATCCTCTCGGCAAACTCCTCGTCCCGCTCGCCGATAAGCTCGCGATCCGGGTACTCATACGCAAGGTTAACATTTACTGCCATATCGACCAACTCCCCTCTTGATTGGATTCTCCGTTTTTTACACAAATTTTTATATTTTAACCCGTTTTTTACGCGGGTTCTCCGACTTAAATAAAATGATTTGGAACGTATTCTTTTTTAATCGTAAACCGAATCTCTTAATTTTTCTATCGTTCTTAATTTTGCGCTGCGGCTGCGCGGATTCTCTTCAAGCTCGTCCTTTTCTGCCGTGACGGGCTTCCTGAACACGAGCCGCCCCATCGGCTTTTTCCCGCATACGCACTGCGGAAAATCCGGCGGACACGTACACCCCGCGCAGAACTCCGCAAACCGTTTCTTTACCATGCGGTCTTCGAGCGAATGGAACGTTATCACCGAAAAACGCCCGCCGATCTTAAGCAATGAGAACGCCTCTCCGAGCGCCCTGTCAAGCTGCCCAAGCTCGTCGTTTACTTCTATGCGTATCGCCTGAAAGGTCTTTCGGCAGGGATTTTTCTCCCGCCTGACTTTCTGCGGAACGCTGTTTTTTATTATCTCCGCAAGCTCGCCCGTCGTTTCTATCGGCGCGGACTCCCTTGCTTTTATTATGCCCTTTGCGATTGCGGGCGCGAATTTCTCCTCGCCGTACTCAAAAAGGATATCCCTCAGACGCTCGTAGGCGTAGCCGTTCACGACGTCCTTTGCTGACATACCCTCGCCGCTCATTCGCATATCGAGCGGTGCATCGGCGTGGAAGGAAAATCCTCTCTCCGCCGCGTCAAGCTGATGCGACGAAACGCCTATATCGAGCAGAACGCCGTCAACGCGGTCGATGCCCCTTTCGGCAAGCACGGCACGCATATCGGAAAACTCGGAGCGTACCACCTCCGCAGGCATACCGCCGAGCCGTTCGCCCGCCGCCTTTATCGCTTCGGGGTCGCGGTCGAGTGCGATAAGCCGCCCTTTTCCCGCTTTGAGCCGCGAGGCTATGCCGAACGAATGTCCGCCGCCGCCCGCCGTGCCGTCAACGTAAACGCCGTCAGGTCTTATATCGAGCGAATCTATCGTCTGCGCGAAAAGCACCGGAGTATGTTCAAAGCCTTCCATCAGAACTCCGCCCCCTTAAGCGCTTCCATAAGCACGTCGTCGGTAAAGCCGCTGTTAAGGCTTTCCCACCTGCCGGGCTCCCAGATCTCGCAGTGATCGTCAACGCCGCAGACTACGGCTTCGCCCTCGATGCCCGCCACGGATCTCAGCCGCGCAGGGATCAGTATGCGCCCCTGCTTGTCCGTTTCGGCGTCGATAGCGCTTGCTATGAACGCCCTTTGCAGCGGTATACGTTCAGCCATTTTCAAGCCGTTGAGCCTGTTCGCGAGGTCGTCGAAAGCCTGTTCGGTGTAAACGAATATGCAGCCGTCGGTCCCCCTTGTCAACACGAGCCGTTCGCCCATCTGCTCGCGAAGCTTCGCGGGGAAAGCCATTCTGCCCTTTGCGTCCACCGATTGCTCGTATGTTCCCTTAAGCAACGACTTCCCCTCCCCCGCGCAAAATTTCCGCACGGGGAGAATTTATTTGGGCTGCTTCACCACTTTTACACACTTTTCACCCCGCTAAGAATATTATACACTATCTAAGGAAAAAGTGCAAGTGCCAAAAACACCAAATCGAAGCCGCTTAAGTGATTTTTTTCGGACACCAAGCAAAGTACATCGGTTTTCAGCCTTTAAAAGGGTTACAAATCAAGGGTAAAAGGTTACAGATTGTAATATGTAAACTTTTTGTAAATTCGCAAATATGCATCGAAATATCCTCGGGATACGGCGTTTTCTCCGCGGGAGCATTTTTTTGCCGTAAAAAAGCAAAATAACGCCGTAAACCGCATTATCTGCGTTATCCGATTTAATTATAACACAATATGTTGTGCCCGTCAAGCGTTGTTATGCACATTTCACTGCTCTTTCACGCAGTTTGCCCGTTTTCATCGCAGGAGCCGTCAGAAGTGATATGGTTACAAAAGATTACAAAAAATGACTTGCTTCGCCGTGCAAGTCCGTTTCCGCTCTCAGTTTATAAAATTTTTGTGAACCTCTCCCGAATTTGTTAAAAAATCTATATTTGTTTTTTATGTAAATCGCTGTTAATAAACGTTTGAAACGCAATTTTTGGCAAGTTTTTTTGTGCATTATATAAAAAATTACTTTCTGAAATTATTTGATATGTAAAAATATTGACAAAACCCACGTAAAATGCTATAATATTATAGTAAACATATACTAAGACGACGGGAGGTGAACGGTTTGGATCCGGCAATTTTTGCTTATAAAATAGACGTTCTGAAATATATGCCGGTGGGCGATATCACCGTCGCGGGACTCGGAATTGCCATGTTCATACTGCTTTTCCAGTCGTCGTCGCACAGGAACAAGCTTTTCAATCTCACACTGCTGATGATAACCTCCGTGCTGATAGCTTCGTACTCGAACATGATCTTCCACAGCCTGCTCGAAGGCATCGCGGAGTACAGCTTCATCATCTATGCTGCAAGGCTGATACACTATGTATCGCTGAGCTGTGTGCTTATACTATATATATGGTATCTCGAAGAGCCGCTTTGGATCCACACCGAAGCCAGAAAGAGATACAACCGTTCGACGGTCATCATGTCGATCGGCGCCTGCGTCATCGACGTTGCAGCCACGCTTACCGGTAACGGCTTTGTGATGCTGCCCGGCGGCGAATGTCAAAACGGATTCAACATCTTCATGGTGCTGTATATCATGCTTGTCGGGACGATCTTTTTTATCACGATACGATACCGCACAAGGATACTGCGGCAGATCTTCGCGGGCTTGCTCGGCGTGAACATCGTTTCGCTGGGCATCATGATAATGCAGCTGCAATACGGGCAGTCCTCGTATACCACGGTCTCCTATTTCTTCCCGATACTGGGCATAATATTCATGTTCCACTCAAACCCGTACGACGTTGATACGGGCGCCATTTCGGAGGCCTACTTCTATTCCGAGCAGAACGACATGATCGAACACAAGCGCGATTTCACGCTGATGTGCTGCCATATGCAGAGCTTTTTCTCGCTTATCCGCAACAACCCCGAATTCAAGCACGAATACAATCTGTTCTTCCGCCGCAACATGACCCGCGGCGTGCTTTACCGCTTTTCGGGCGGAAGACTTCTTATGAGCCTGCCGTCCGATGAGCGCAGCGAAAACGCCATCCGCACGATGCTCGATGAATTCACCAAGCTGTACGAGCATTTTCGCATTGATTACCGCATAGTTATCTGCCGCTCCTGCAAGGAGGTAACTTCGGCGAGGGACTATGTAAAGCTTATAGAATATACCGAGTCGATGGTGCCCAACTGCGGCATACACACGGTTGACGCAAGCGACATAAAGGGCTTTTACAATTCCGACTACATCGTGACCGAGCTGCGAGATATCGCCGCAAAGCGCGATCTGAACGACCCCCGCGTCATCGTCTACTGCCAGCCTGTCTATAATCTCACCACGCGCTCCTACGACACTGCCGAGGCGCTCATGCGTCTGCGGCTCGACAAGACGGGCATGGTCTTCCCCGACGTATTTATCCCGCTTGCCGAGCAGAACGACTGTATCCACACGATGAGCCTTATAATCTTAAACAAGACCTGTCAGGCGGTAAAGGAGCTTTTATCGGAGAGCTACGACATTCAGCGCGTTTCGGTGAACTTCTCCGTTATAGACCTGCGTTACGACAGCTTCTGCGGCGACGTGAAGGACATAATCAGTGCAAACGGCATACCTTTCAGCAAGATAGCCGTAGAGATAACCGAGAGCCGTTCCGACAGCGACTTCAACGTAATGAAGCAGCGCGTCATCGAGCTGAGAGAGCTTGGGATAAAGTTCTATCTCGACGATTTCGGCACGGGCTATTCAAATTTCGAGCGTATCATGGAAATACCGTTCGACATAATCAAGTTCGACCGTTCGCTGCTGATAGAATCGGGACGCAGCGAGACAGGCGAGTTCATGGTAGGCACGTTTGCGGGAATGTTCCGCAAGCTCAACTATTCGGTGCTTTTCGAGGGCGTTGAGGACGAGCACGACGAGCAGCACTGTATAAATATGCAGGCGAGTTATTTACAGGGGTACAAGTATTCAAAGCCGATACCGATAGGCGAGCTGAAATATTTTTTGTGAAAAACATCATAAAAAACGATCCGCAGAGGACACCGTGTCTTCTGCGGATCATTGTTTTAACGAGGTCTTGTTTCCGCGATACCGTTCATTTAGGATACGCTAATCAATTATCCCGGCAATCTTTCCGATAATATCCGACATAGCGGCGATATCGTCGAGCGTTCTGCCCGTTTCGAGCGAATGATTCGCACCCGGGTAGGTGTACAGCGGTACGCCTTTTTCGCTGCAAAGACGCTCGATATCGGCAGCAGCCGCCCACGGATCGGCTGTCCCGTGGAATGCGATGCAGTTCTGCGCGGGGAAATCAAATGTAAACGTCAGCGGCGTGAGAAGCACCGCCTCGGCACCAATCTTTTTGCTGTCGCGGTAGGCAAGGCAGACTATCGTCCCGAGACTTTTCCCGATGAACACCACGCGGGAGTAAGCGGAAAAATCGACCTCTTCGAGCTGCTTTTCGGCAAGCGCGAGAGCATGACAAGGAGCTTCCTCCTTGCTGCCGAAGCCCGAAAATTCGAGCTTTTTCGTTTCGTAGCCTTTTGACCGCGCCAACTTTTCGGAGTAATAAAGCAGGGGCTTATCGCAGTGGTAGCCTATCCCCGGGAACAGTACGCATAGCTTTTTGGCATTTTCGGACATATATAAAATTCCTCCCTTTTACTGAGCGTTTCTGCTTTCCGCCTTATCATAAAAGTATTCCTGAACGCACATATCGTCCTTGCCCGTCCGCAGACGCTTGTATGTTCCGTCGCTCTGCATCAGCCGTGCCTGCGCCGTATCTTTCAGCAGATCGTCAAAAATGCCGCTTATCCGCGTCTTGATATCCTCATCAAAGATCGGCACCGCCACCTCAACACGCTTCAAGGTATTCCGCGTCATGAAGTCCGCCGACGAAATGTATATCCTGCGTTCCTCGGGCTTCTCGGCGCTGCCGAAAATGTAAATGCGCGAATGTTCGAGCAGTCTGCCGACGATGCTCACTATCCTGATATTGTCCGTATAGCCCTTAATTCCCGGCTTTAAGCAGCAGATGCCGCGTATCACCATGTCGATCTTCACGCCCACCTGCGAAGCCGTGATCAGCCGTTCCATGATCTTCACATCGGTCATCGAGTTCAGCTTTACGCCGATGTACGCGGGCTCGCCCTTCTTGGCTTTCTTGATCTCGTCGTCGATGCAGTCGATTATCCTGTTTTGCAGACAGTGCGGCGCTACGAAAAGATTCTGCGACTCACCCACCGTTTCGCCCATCATGATCTTGCGGATAACATTGCTCGTCTCGATGCCTATCTCGCGGTTGGCGGTTATCAGCGAAAGATCGGTGTACAGCTTCGCCGTCGATTCGTTGTAGTTGCCCGTGCCGATCTGCGTTATGTACTGCACCGATTTACCGTTGCGGCGCGTTATCAGGCATATTTTGGAATGGACCTTAAGCCCGTCGATGCCGTAGACCACGCGGCAGCCCGCCTGCTCTAACTGCTTCGACCAGTTGATGTTGTTTTCCTCGTCGAAACGCGCTTTCAGCTCGACAAGCACATCGACCTCCTTGCCATTCTCCGCCGCGTCGGTAAGCGCCTGGATGACCTTGGAATGAGGTGCCAGACGGTAAAGCGTCATTTGTATCGAAATTACGTTCTTGTCCTGCGCCGCCTGCTGCAACAGATTCAGGAACGGCGTTATGGATTCATACGGATAATGCAGCAGAACGTCCTTTTTCAGCACCTGCGGAATAATGTTCGTTTCCGAAAGGCTTGGTGATCGCTGCGGCGTGCGCGGCTTGTAGAAAAGCTCGGAACGGTCAGCGAGAGCCTCCTTTATCGGCTTGATATAATCGTCGGAGATCGGTGCTTTCGTGCGGAACACCCAGTCGCGGCTGAGTTTCAGCAGACTGCAAAGCTCCTCGACGACGGCTTCGGAAAGCTCACGCGACAATTCGAGCTTGACGGGCGAAAGCTTTTTCCGCATTTTGATGACCTCCGCAATGTGCGAGCGGTAGTCAAGCTCCTCGTCGTAAACGCGCTCCTCGTCGAGGTCGGTGTTGCGGATAATGCGGATAAGCGACTTTTCAACGACCTTGTAGCCGTGGAAAATATCGGCAAAATAGTGCAGGATAACTTCATCGACGGGAACGACCGTCACGCCGCCCGACCCCGACATTCCCGTAAGCACGATCGAACGCGGGAACATCGGCGAAAGCGACGGCACGATGGCAAAGCGCCGCTTGCCGCTTTTCGTTTCAAGCACCGCAAAGCCGTAGACCTCCTTATTTTTAAGGAAGGGGAACGGCTGCTTTTTGCCGAGTATCGTCGGGAACAGCAGCGGACGGATATCCGACTCGAACTTCATGCGGATATAATCCGATTCGCCGCGGGTAAGGTCGCGGAAGCCCGAAAGG
>JAILFF010000250.1 GCA_024697705.1 Ruminococcus sp. | reverse complement strand
CCATAAGAAAACATTTGCTCTTGAATATCGGGGCAAGGTGATAGGCTCGGTCGGTATCGAAAAATACAACGAAGCTCATTTTCCCGAATTTGATGACAAAAAATGCCGCGAGATAGGTTACGTGCTCAGCAAAGAGCATTGGGGAAAGGGACTGATGCCCGAAGCCGTCAAAGAAGTGATACGTTTCCTCTTCGACAAGGAAGGGCTTGACGTTATATTCTGCGGGCACTTTCTCAGAAATAATCAGTCGCTGAGAGTACAGGAGAAATGCGGCTTTAAGCATTATGCCTTCGACACCTTTGATACGGCACTCGGCACGACGGAAGATAACGAGGTCAGGATAATCACGAAGGAGGAATGGGAGCGGCGCTGAAAGCATCAAAAAAAGCGCCCTGCCCTGCGGCAAAACGCTGTTAAAAAGATATTCATACGCTCGCATGGCACGAACTGCGGTTCGTGCAACGAGCCGACAGCAGACTATTTTAGCCGAATACTGCCGTTTCCTTTTGAGATGACCTTCATCGTTATTGACAGTATACCACATTCAAAGGGACTTGTAAACAGCTGTTAAAAAATGTTCATAAAAAAATTCTGTTCGGAACAATTTCCGCGCAAGCTGTAAAGACTTTTTGTGAATATCAACAATATTCGGTCATTTGATTTGTGTATAATAACCTTTTGCAGAAAAGAAATATGTAAACTTTTTATGAAGTGGCGGATTTGCTATTGACAAATGCCAAAAAACATGATAAAATATTATACTACCCGAAAGGCAGGTGAGAAATGTGGCAGAACAGAAAAAATCGGGTACCAAAACCATCGCCGATAACCGTCAGGCTCGGCATGAGTATTTTATTCTGGAAAAATATGAGTGCGGCATCGAGCTTTGCGGCACCGAGGTAAAGGGTATCCGCACGGGCAGCGTCAACCTGAAGGACGCATGGTGCTCCATCGAGGACGGCGAGTGCTGGGTCAAGGGTATGCACATTTCTCCCTACGAGAAGGGCAATATCTTCAACCGCGACCCGCGCCGCGAACGTCGGCTGCTGCTCCATAAAAAGGAGATCAACACCCTTTACGGCAAGGTCAAGCAGGAGGGTCTGACCCTTGTGCCGCTGTCGCTGTATTTCAAAGGCAGCCGCGTGAAGCTCTGCATGGGACTTTGCAAGGGCAAGAAGCTCTATGACAAGCGCGATGATATGGCAAAGAGATCAGCTATGCGCGATATCGACCGTGCGATGAAGAACGAACGGCGGTAAAAGACCATCATACCGACTGACCGACGGGGTGAAAACATGACGGAAGAAAAGCAAACGCCCCGAAAGAACGATAAGAAACGGACGTCCGCAATAATACGCGGGATAGTCCTTCTGGTGTGGCTGGTGATAATTCTGACGCTGGCGCACGACAAGCTGGGCGGCTGTTTCAGGCTGTACAGGGAGATCGGCGCTACGCCGTGGAATCGTCCCGAAACGGTCATGGAGCAGGAGTTTTCCGCCCGGAGGACTTCGGGCGAGATAAAGTCCGCTATGCTGGCGGTAATGGCGCTCTACGAAAGCGAGTATTACTCCTATAACGGCGTGTATCTTACGAAGCTTGTCTACGAGGATAATTTCAGCATCGAAAAGGAAGTCGGCGGACAGGGCAGGTTTATCTATATCAAGTCCGTGATAAAAACAGGTTACAGCTACGAGATAGGAAAAGTCGGCAAAAACGACATTCCCGCAGGAAAGGGCATGACCTACGACGACGGCTACTGGACGGTGGAACATCTGCCCGACGGCTCATGGAAAGCACTGAGCTGGACACAGGAAAAGATAAGCAGATAAAAGATATAAGATAAAAGATATTTTATCTTGGAAATACTATCTGTTATCTAATATCTCATATCTATATATCTTAATAAAGGGGGGCGTAAAGGTTTCGACGGGGATCTTGAAGCATGATAAGCGAGTCGGGAAGCGCAAAGCCCGTTAAAAGGCGCAACGTTTAAAATTAAACGACAACGATTATACTGAACTGGCTGCTGCTTAAGTCAGCGCCCGCCGCTTCTGTGACTACCACGACACAGTTGTTTTGACTTGATTCATTAAGGCGTCGATCAGTGGTGAACGTCGGCAGGCGACGGCTGTGACCTGTCCGATGTATTACAGCCTACCGAAGTCTGCCGCGTGCTTGTTTGCGGCTCTCCGAGGGAAGCGGTTTAGTTTGAAGACTGTACCAAAATAATAAGCTACACTCGTAGAAATTCATGTGAATGGGTTTTCGGACAGGGGTTCGACTCCCCTCGCCTCCACCATTTGCAATCAGTCCGTATCGCGCAGAAGATACGGGCTTTTTGTTTGCCGCATACAAAGAGCCCGTGAGCGTCACGCACTCACGGGCTTTTGGTATTACAGAGATTATAATATCAAGAGATCAAACGTCTACGCCGAAGTTCTTGCAGAGTGCGGCAAGTCCGCCCTGGAAGCCCGACGCAACGGCGTTGAATTTCCAGTCGTTGCCGTGACGGTAAATTTCGCAGACAACGATAGCGGTCTCGATGGAGAATTCTTCTTCGAGGTCGAAGTGGATAACTTCCTCGCCGTTCGGGTCGTCCTCGTAGTCTACCTTAACTACGCGCACATAGGCGTTCGATACCTGACCGAAGTTCTGTCTGCGCTTTTCGGCGTCATAGATGGTAACGGTAATGGCGATCTTATCTACCTCGGGCGGGATCTTCGTGAAGTCGATGAAGATCTGCTCGTCGTCGCCGTCCTGGCTGTTGCCGCCCGTTCTGTCGTCGCCCGTAGACCAGATGGTGTGGTCGCGCCAGTCGGGGTTGTTGTAGAAGATGAAGTCCTCGTCCGAGCCCACCTTGCCGTTCGAGCGAAGCACGAATGCCGAAGCATCGAGGTCGAAGTCGTAGCCTCCGTCATAGAGGTTCGGGTCCCAGCCCAATCCGATAAGTGCCATTCTCATTCCCTTGTCAAGCGATACGCGCTGACCCTTCTGTAAATTTACTCCCATTTGTTTTACCTCCTGTTATTGAAAATATATTTCTGACTTTCCGCCGCGCTTTCGGGCGTTTCGGGAAGTCCGATCGTTGTGGATTATTATTTGCGCTTTGCTTGCTGAAATTCGCCGCCGCGCGCAATGCTTTTTAATGTAGGGGCGAGCATGGCACGAAGCGTGTTCGTGCAGTCGCCCGTGTCTTGCGTGTCCGTTCGGAAAAACTTACTTCGCGATATTCACAAGCTTTGCGGTTCAAAATATCTTTTATCTTATATCTTTTATCTCTTTATCTCATTATGTATCCGTATCTTGCCGCTAATTCGCTAATCCGCCACATCTTGAGCGGCTGCCCTACCGCACTGAACTTCCACTCGTCATTCTTGCGGTAAAGCTCGCCGAAGATCATCGACGTCATGCCGTCGTAATTCTCCGAAAGATTGAAAATGCACAGCTCCTTGCCGTTCGAGTTGTCCACGATGCGGATAAACGCATTCTTGATCTTCCCGAAATGCTGCTGCCGCTCGTCCGCCTTGTAAATGCTTACCATTATCACAATGTGCGAATACTGCTTCGGAACGCTGTTCAGGTCGATGAGTATCTGCTCGTCGTCGCCCTCGCCCGCGCCCGTCAGGTTGTCGCCCTGATGAACAACGCTCCCGCTCGGGTGCCGCAGGTTGTTGAAGAACACAATGTCCCGCCTGTCTGTCAGCTTGCCCTCGTCGTTGAGCAGAAACGCCACTGCGTCGCAGTCGATCTCCTCCTGCGGCGCGGAAAACAGCTGCTTGAAAAAGCCGCCGCCTACGCGCTCCGCTTCGTCCCAGCCCAAGCCTACCATAACACGGGTCAGCCCTGCGTTGCTTTTTGTCAGATCGACCTTTTGTCCCTTTTGAAGATTAACGCTCATTTGTACGTTACCTCCCTTAATAAATTTATTTCCGATAAGAATTGCTCACCATATCCCGCGGGCGGCTTTCGCCCGGTCGATGATATTGCCTAAGCGGATAAGCTCGGGCACTCCCGCGCTCGGGTCGTTGAGTATCTGTCGGTTTGAAAATCTGCTGCTTTCGTAGTAGCATACCTTTCCGCCATGTTGTTTCTTTAGCGAAAGAACTATGTAAGACCTGTTCAGCAGCCTTGAATGTACCTTGCAGCTCACGCTTTCGATATCGGCGTGCTCGTATTTGTGAATGTACTTCCCCGTAGTTATCGCGAAGCCGTCCTCGTCGGCGGTGAATTTGCACGTCGGATCTACCGAAAGCCTTATCAGAAGTATTATCGCCGCGATCATTCCCGCGACCGTCAGATACCGCCCGATCTTATAATCTATCAGCATCATAAAGAAATTCACAGGCAGGATAAGCGCCGCTATTATCTGATAGGTGTTCGCCAGATTCTTTCTGAAACCCATGTAATAGCCGATCTCGGTTCTTTTATCGCTCTGAACGGCTGCCGCCCTTTGCGGCTTCGGCTGCCGCTGCTTGGGAGCGGGGTATTCCGCAAAATTGCCGCCGCCCGAGGTCATTACCTTCGGCGGGCGAAGCGTCTCTGCCGCTTCGGCGTGAAAGCCCATCTGCTCCTGCAAATACCCGCAGAGTTTAATCAGCTGCGGCAGTTTGTCGAAGCTGCCCGCGGCGTAGGGTCGGCTCATGTCTATGCTGCTCATTTCGGTGTAGGTCTTTGTAACGCCG
This sequence comes from Ruminococcus sp., assembly GCA_024697705.1. Classification (GTDB taxonomy): domain Bacteria; phylum Bacillota; class Clostridia; order Oscillospirales; family Ruminococcaceae; genus YE71. Next base: position 304 of record JAILFF010000250.1, on the reverse strand, counting down.
CCGCGCTCCCTGACAGTGAGATTTACTATTGTGCGGTAGATAATGCCGCCGCTTTGTGTGTGGATTTCCTTGATATAGTGCGTCTCGCTGACCATTTCGATATCATCGTAGTTATAGCGCTTTCTTTTACCGATCACCCACATTGTAAAGCCGGTTTCGTCAGCCTTGAAGCCGCAGGGAAAGTTATTTGCGGCAAGACCGGCTATTATGATTACGCCAAACAACGCGGCAGCCGGTTCCTCGAATTTGCTGCTCCAAAACAGCAGCATATCGACCGGGAGAGCTATCGCTAATACGACAGTCA
>JAILFF010000062.1 GCA_024697705.1 Ruminococcus sp. | reverse complement strand
GCCTATGCTCTTGCTCTCGCGGCGGACTGTGCGGCTCAGCACCATTGCCGTAACGACGATCACGACGAGCATTATTATCGGGCTGTACACGGAGAACTCGGCTTTGATGTCCGCGCCGTATGTCAGCAGCGAACCTGTGCGCGGGTTGTCGTTTCTGCCGATATATTGCCGTGTGCCAAAGGTGTCATAGATATGCTTTCTGAACGCGGTCTCCCTGCCCGTATCTGTATACCTCACCGAATAAAACTCCGAGCACCCGCCGAGTTTTTCCATAGCCTCACGGCTTATCACGGCGATACCGAAGTTCTCGCTGTCGGGAAAAGTGGCCTAAATCTCCGCCTACATCTCCGCGTAATCGGGTTTCACGCAATACCCACAGACATTGAACTTCTGTCCGAAAAGCTCGATATCATCGCCTATATTTACGCCGTTCGCTTTTGCGTAATTGTATGTGATAAGCGCGTTGTTTTCGTCCGAAACGGGCTTTCCCTCGATTATCTGCGTGATGTTCAGCTTATCTGTATCCGCAAAAACGCGAAGTCTTGTATCTGCGGCAAAGGTGTTTATATACATCTGCCTTTCGAGCGTAACGCCGTACTCGGTTTCGAGCGCCGTCATATCCTCCGCGGAAATATCCTGCGATACTGTGAAACAAGCGTCCTCTACAGCTGCTTTATCAAACAGTTCCGTATAGGTATCGGTCAGCGTATCACCGACCGTGAACGCCCCTACCCACAGCATGATCGTAAGCGCCGTGAGCAGCGAGGCGGTCAGATAAAACGACAGGTTTTTCCGCGTACTGCGGAGCAGCTTTCTGTTAAGCGTCATCGGAAGACCAGCTCCTTTACGGGCTTTTTCGTGCCCGCTTTGTTCTCGGTTATCCGTCCGTCGTGAATGCGCACAACGCGGTCTGCCATGCCGGATATAGCCTCGTTGTGGGTTATCAGCACGATGGTCGTACCGTACTTTTCATTGACCCTCCGCAAAAGCTGCAAAACATCCCGCGAGGACGAGGAATCAAGCGCTCCGGTAGGCTCGTCGCAAAGCAGCACGGCTGGATTTTTCACGACGGCTCTTGCGATGGCGCACCTTTGCTGCTGACCTCCCGAAAGCTCCGATGGGAAGTGCGTTTTGTGCTTTTGCAGCCCGAGCTCGTCAAGCAGCCCGTCGGTATCGAGCGGCTGTGCGGATATGTCCGACACCACGCGGATATTCTCGCGCACGGTAAGCTCCCCGATCAGATTATAGGTCTGAAACACGATTCCGATCTTCTCGCGGCGGTACTTTGCAAGCGCTTTTTTCGTCATTGAAGAAAGCTCCTCGCCGCCGACTGTGAGCCTGCCCTCGTCCGCGCTGTCAAGTCCGCCGAGTATATTCAGCAAGGTGCTTTTCCCCGATCCAGAAGGACCGAGTATCACGCAGAATTCGCCCTTTTCAAGCGAAAGCGACGCGTCGTTCAGCGCAAAAAGCGTGTTCTCTCCGCTGCCGTATTTCTTGACGATATGCTGCATTTCGATAAACATGGCGATCTCCCCCTATGCTTTCAGATACCCGAGCATCATCTGCATCACCGCATTGATATTCCTGTCAAAAGCTCCGTCGCAGAAGGCTTTTCGGTTCTCGATCATAAGATTTATCAGCTTTGCGAAATTGACGATATACTCATAGTCAATATCCGCACGTATCCCGTCAACGCTGTCAAACAGCAGCTTTGCGGTCTTTATGCCGTATTCGGGCGTGAAATAATGCTTTGTTTCTTCGGTCTCCTGCAGCCAGTCTATATCGTCGGGCGAGAAATGGAACGAGAACGCCGTTTCGGGACGGAAAACGTTACTGTATATCTCAAACAGCCTGTCGATATGTATCCTTCCGTTCCTTTCAAGCTGTTCGCGCAGCTCTGTTTCGGACGCCCTGTCGAAATCCGCGAGGATATCCGCGGCAAGCTCGCCCTTCGACTTGTAGAAATTGTAGAACGTTCCCTTTGCGATACCCACGCTTTCTGCAAGTTCCGCGACGGTGGTCTTCCGCACGCCCTTTTCCTCAAAGCGTTTCAGGGCGTTTTCTTTTATCAGCTTTCGCAGCTCTTCGCGCTGCTCTTCGGTGAAAATCACAGGCATATCAAAGCTCCTTTCCGGCTAAATGACCATTTTTAGTTTTGGTCATTTATATAATAGCACACTATCCGAGCTTTGTCAACATCGCTGAATGAAGTTTGTGAGATATATCCGACAGCAGCAAAATAATGTCCTTGGATTTGGTTATATATGCCTAACCGATATATTTTCATCTGATGACAAAGTGAGCCGGGTTTATATCTGATCGCTGTCTCCCACTTTTTGTAATTATCCTTTTCCGTACTCGGTACCAATGAATAGACGGCTCCGCCATTGACGAGATAATCGACGATCTTTAAGCTGATACGCACTCATACCGTTGCGACAGGCGCTGGAATACAAGGGCAAAATAGTATAGGCAGAAACGGAGACAGGATACCGATGTCAGAATAAGGGAATAGATAAAAGGCGGGGACAGTCAGATCGGGCTGTTCCCTCCGTTCTTTGAATATACAAAATCCTCGCGTAACCGAACTATTTTACGCGATCACCTTGCCGATACCTCGGCTTTATTTCATCTCCCCGCGCGGTCTTATCGGACATTCTCCCGTCAGCTCGTAATGACAATCGCAGCAGCTGTCACCGCAGCCGAGCGTCTTTGTGCGCTTGAATCCGTTGCCCATGTAGTGCGAGATCATATAGTCCACGCTGCAAATGCCGGGCAGCATACCCTCCGCGCCGAATTCTTTGGCAAACGCTATGAACCCGCATTTCGTTATTTCTATCTCAAAGCTGTTATCGTCAATATCCTTATACGCTATCTCCCAGTCGTAAGGGTGCAGACCGTTCTTCTGCCGCTTTTCATGCTCCGCAGCTTTTCTGCGGAAGCCGTTGAGGTAGCTTTTCCCGACCATATGCAGAAAGGGTTTCGGGACGGTGAGCAGCATTTTTTCATTCATCAGCCACATCAGTTCATCTGCCTGCTTTGCGTCAAGCCCGAGCGCCCGCATCGTCCTGTACCACGCTACATACGAGGGCGCATACGCATAATTGAATGAAAACACGCTCTTGCCGATATCCGGTGTTCTTTTCAGCACTTTCCCAAATGATCTGTCGGACTTTGATTTGAACCTTCGCCAAAAATCCGCACCATACTTATCTTTTATCATTTTTCGGCTGCGCAGCATTGTAAGGTGATATATGAACTTCATCATAAATCCGCCGCCCCCTTATTTATCTGCTCTATCCAATTGCAGATCGTATCGAGCACTATCTTACCGTTCCCTACATTGCAGTGATTCTGTGCGTCTTCCTTATCCGTGAACAGTCTAAAAGTCAGGCTCTTGACGTTTTTCAGCATATCTATCTCTCTGCCTATGAGTCGATAGTCGATAAAATGCTCTTGATCAGCTCCGACAATCAGCATATCCTGGGTGATCTTATCGGCTATCGGTTCGAGGTCGTAGAGCTTTAATTTTCTTGCATAGCCGTAAGCGTCCTTGGCTTCGTAGGCATAGCACCCGTGCTTCAGACCCCAGTCTATAACA
>JAILFF010000333.1 GCA_024697705.1 Ruminococcus sp. | reverse complement strand
CCCGCGTTCGATACCGCCGCCGCGAGTGTGGATTCGGCTATCCACGCCATACCGCCCTGAAATATCGGGTATTTTATACCCAAAAGGTCGGTTATCCTTGTCTTTGTCGTTGTCATTTTACACGCTCCTTATTTTTCACGTTATGTATATTATAATCGTTAATAATCTTGTTTTGTGTCGATGTAGGGTGAGGGCTTGCTCCCGCCGCCGCCTTGAAAATCTGCATGATTTCGCAGATATTTTATGTAGGGGCGAGCATGGCACGAACACGGTTCGTGCAGTCGCCCGTGCTGCTTTTACGGTTTGGCAATGTGCTTTCCCTTGATTTGCGAAAATCGCTTCGCTCTTTCGCAAATATAAAATCGGCAATTTTCTTGTTTTCGCTCAATTGTGCAGAATCATTCGCTTTGTTTGTTTTTGTTCGATTTTCTTGAAATTGCCGATTTTATTTTTGAACCGTTCAGTTTTCTTTCTCCGATTCGCTTCCGATAGCTCCATGCTTTTCGTGGTGTAGTCCCTTCTGTATAAGGGTTCTCCCCCACACCCCCTTCCTAAGACTTTTGATATGCCCTCGTTTTGCGGTTTTTGCAGGTCTTGCGGTTCAAAATATCTTTTATCTTTTATCTTATATCTTTTATCTTACTTTTGTGTATTCCGCAACGCCGTTCTTAACGCGGTAAACTACCTCCGTCTCCGCGTCCTCCATGAACCCCCGCCAAACATAATCCGTGGGCTTGCTGCACATCAGCATTAATATAAGCTCCTTCCGCGCCGCCTTGTACGGGCGTGTGTCAAAGCCCTTTCGGTCGGCGGGCAGCAAAATAAACGGCTTCTCCATGTGCGATATGCCCAGATAGATCGCCTTGCCGTTATCCTCGCCGTCTGAGGCGGTAGCCTTGATGTCGTATTGGTACATATTGCTGTAACACGCCGAAGCACTGTTCGGCTCGCCGAAAACTGTCCGCAGTCTGCCGTAAAACATGGCAAATGTCTTGTCGTCCGCCGAAGCGTCAAAGATCGGCACCGCCTTGTAGAACATTCCCTTCTGCGAGATAGTCCGCACCATCAGCGAACGGCGGCTCTTTTCAAAGGTAAACATATCAGTATTCGAGCACGACAGCGCCGTAGGTCAGACCGCCGCCGAAGCCCACAAAGCATACCTTATCGCCGCGCTTTATCCTGCCCGACCTTACGCCGTCGTAGAATGCGTTCGGTATCGAGGCGGAGGAAGTGTTGCCGTAGTCCTTTATGTTCAGAACCATTTTGTCCATAGAAACGCCGAGCTTCTTGGCGGCAGTCTCGATGATTCGCACGTTCGCCTGATGAGGTATCACCGCGTCAAGCTCCGCGGGGGATATCTCAGCCTTTTCGCAGGCTTTCGACACCGCAAGCGGCAGAGCGTTCGTCGCGAACTTGTATACCTCCTTGCCCTCTTGCAGCAGATAATGCTTGTGGGGCTCGGGCATACGCATATCGAAGGTGTTTTCCTCCGAGCGGAACGGATTTATCGTGTGGAGCGCTCTTGCCGCAAGGAACGGCGCTCCGCTGCCGTCAGCCGCAGTGAAGGAGGAGAACAGCGTGTCGTCCTGCTTTTCAAGCACGACAGCCGCCGCCGCGTCGCCGAAAAGTATGCAGGTCGAACGGTCTTCGTAGTCAACGAATTTTGAAAGCTCCTCTGTCGCCACGACGAGAACGTATTTTATATCATCGCAGGCTAAGTATCTTCTCGCCATATCCACGCCGTAAACGAAGCCCGAGCAGGCGCAGTTTATGTCCATACACGGGAAGCCCGTCGCTCCAAGCTCGCGCTGGATAAGGCACGCCTCCGAGGGGGTGTAGTAATCGGGAGTGCAGGTGGCGCATATAATAAGACCGAGCTCATCAGCCGAGATGCCCGCCTCCGCGAGTGCCTCCCGTGCGGCTTTAGCGCCGAGAAAGAAATTCGGCTCTCCGTTCGAGATGTGGCGGGTCTTGATGCCTGTGCGCTGAGTTATCCACTCGTCGCTGGTATCGACTATCTTTGCGTAGTCCTCGTTGGTGGCGATAAGCTCAGGGACGCATCTTCCGATACCCTTGATTTTAACACCGGTAGTCTTTCTCATTCCGTGACACTTTCCTTTCATGCCGATAATTTGCCGTAAAGAGCGGTAATTTTGTATGTTTTCGATATTGAATACCGCCCGAGTTTATGCTATAATTATTATTGTAGTCGGTTAAAGACCGCATACTATATATTATAAACCC
>JAILFF010000311.1 GCA_024697705.1 Ruminococcus sp. | reverse complement strand
TCCTTTTCGAGATCGTCGAGCGCGTCGCATATATATATATATGTATCTGCCGAGCATATAGCCCAGTCCCGAAAGCGCCGTCCGAAGCTCGGGGTCGAAGCCTCCGAGTTCGCGGAAAACGGCGGAGAGCATCGCGGCGGTAGGCTCGGAAAGGCGATCGACCGAACGATTTTCCGATTCAGCCGAATGCTGCCGCAAGAGCATTTCGTCTGCGGCTGCGGCTATGCGGGGACGCTTTTTCGACGCTCTGCGGTAGTCGGCGTACATCAGCGGCAGCAGGGCGAGCGCCCGCAGCTTCGGCAGAAAAGCGCCGTCTCGCAGGTCGTCTTTCAGCTTGGCGTAAGCGAGTATCACGCCGCAGTCGGAGGAATAGCCCGTACCGAATGTGCCGCCGCAGCGGGCGCAGCAGCGTCCGCGGAGCGGGTGAGAAGGGCATTTTTTTCTGACCGTTTTGGGAGGTTTCCCCGAAAGTGCGATATCGAGAAGCGCCAGAAAAACGAGGTCGTAGCTCAAAGTCAGCGCCGCGAGATCGCCGTATCTTAAGCGCATATCGCGGCAGATACCGCAGTACACGGCTTCATAGAATTCATTTTCGCGGACTAAAAGCTCTGCCCGCAGCGGTTTGATATATCCGAACATCAGGCAGCCCTCCGTCCATAAGATCTGTCTTTATCAAATGCGTATACCTTATAAAATTATACCACATATCAGCCAAACTGTCAATCATTAATATTGATACGATTTTGTGCAAGGTGTCGGTTGCAATATATGCATATTTATGTAAAACGCCAAAAGTTCATCTGAACTCTTGACAAATCGAGATTAATATGATATTATTATGATATCATATATATTTGAGAAAGAAACAAAAGAATCCCTGACAACAAACGGAGGTATCTGTTATGAATGTAAAGAATGAAACTAAGGAAAAGATCCTTACCGAAAAGAAAAACGGAATGGGCGTGCTGATCTTTACGACCCTGCTGTACATAGCGGCGATACCCGTTATCGTTATCGGTTCGTCGATGGAGAACGACATGGGTGCTATAATGTGTACCGCGGCGGGCGTGTGGCTTGCTTTCGGCTGGATATTCTACCTCGGATTAAAGGTGCTGAAACCGCAGGAGGCGCTCGTGCTTACGCTGTTCGGCAAGTACGTCGGCACGCTTAAGGGCGACGGATTTTACTGGGTGAATCCTTTCTGCTCGGCGTTCAACCCCGCAGCCGCTACCAAATTAAGACAGAGCGGCGACGTCCGCGGCGACGATACGGCGGTCAAGCTCGGTTCGGGAACGAGCGCTGATACCGTGAACGTTAATTTTACTGCGGGACTCGACAAGCGCATCTCGCTTAAAATGATGACCCTCAACAACAATAAGCAGAAGATCAACGACTGCCTCGGCAACCCTATCGAGATCGGCATTGCCGTTATCTGGAAGGTCGTTGACACCGCAAAGGCGGTCTTCGATGTTGACAACTACAAGGAATACCTCTCGCTCCAGTGCGACACGGCGCTCAGAAATATCGTAAGGCTCTACCCCTACGACGTATCGGAGAACGTTGACACGACGGGCGACGGCATCGCCGACGAGGGAAGTCTGCGCGGTTCGAGCGAGATCGTGGCTCAGAGGATCCGCGACGAGATACAGGACAAGGTGCAGAACGCGGGCATAGAAATTCTTGAAGCGAGGATAACTTATCTTGCCTACGCTCCCGAGATAGCCGCCGCTATGCTGCAAAGACAGCAGGCAAGCGCGGTAGTTGACGCGAGAAAGCTCATCGTTGACGGTGCTGTCGGCATGGTCGAGATGGCGCTCGAACAGCTGAGCGAAAAGAACGTTGTGGAGCTCGACGACGAAAGGAAAGCCGCGATGGTATCGAATCTCCTTGTGGTGCTTTGCGGCAATCACGACGCGCAGCCCGTGGTAAATTCGGGCAGCCTGTACTGACGTAATGGCGGCTAAAAAGCAGGTGCCCCTTCGTCTGTCCGAAAAACTGTACAATGATATAGCTTCTTGGGCAGAGGACGATTTTCGGTCGGTAAACGGGCAGATCGAGTATTTGCTGACCGAGTGTGTCAAGCAGCGGCGCAGGAACGGCGGATATGTCGGCAAGGAGATCGACGCGCCGCCCGATCTTGACGTAAATGGTTTCGGGAAAGGAAACGGCGAATAAACAGACCATAACGGGCGGGGGCGGCGGCTCCCGTCCTTTTTTGGCTTATATAACAAAAGCGCCTCCGTGAGACATTCGCGAAGGCGCTGTGATTATTTAATTAAACCAGATCGTTGTTGTCGAAGGGGTCGCCGCACTGCGGGCAGAACTTCGGCGGGTGTGCGGGATCGTCGGGCTGCCAGCCGCACTTGTCGCACTTGTAAACGGGTGCTCCCGCGGGCTTGGGTGAACCGCAGTTCATGCAGAACTTGCCCTGATTAACGGTGCCGCACTGCGAGCAGCTCCAGCCGTTAACCGCAGCGGGTGCGGGCTTCGGCGAGCCGCAGTTCATGCAGAACTTGCTCGTGTTCGAGGTTCCGCAGCTGCAAGTCCAGCTGTCAGCGGCGGGTGCCTGCTGAGACTGCGGATTCGGATTGTAAGCCTGATTGGGGTTGTACGCCTGATTCGGATTATATGCCTGATTGGGATTATAAGCCTGATTCGGGTTGTATGCCTGCGGAGGCGGCTGCATACCCATCTGCGGCTGCTGCATATTTCCGCCCGCAAAGCCCATACCCATGAAGCCTGTCATAGCGCCCGCGGTGTTTCCTGCGGCAGTCTCTCTTGCCTGATTGATCGAAAGTCTGTCCATAGCGTACAGCGCCGCCTGATTCTGACCGAGCGCGTTAGCCTGCTGGAACTTGCTGATAAGATCCTTCGACTCGTCGTCTACGTTCAGCTCGATGGACAGCGATTTGATCTCGATGCCCATGTCTACCCACTTCTGACCGACTGCCTCGTTCATTTCGGCAGCGAGGTCGTCGGCGTAGGCTATCATCTGGTCGTAGGGTATCTTCTTAGCCGATACCTTGCTCAAAGCGATACCGAACTTGGGCTTCATGTCCTGTTTGAGCTGATTGATGAGCTGCTGACCGTCGCCGCTTTCGGTGGTGTAGGTCTTGGTGAAGTCGTTTATCACGTTCTGGAAGAACATAGCGGGGTCTTTGATGCGGAGTACCGCGCTGCCGTGACCCTGCGCTTTAAGCGTGAGGTTCATCTCGCCGTCGCGGAAGGGCACGTTGCCGAAGCCTACGGGTATGTTCATGATCGGACGCAGATTGATATAAACGAGCCTCATGGTGTGGGTCGCCTGACCGCCCGCAGCGAAACGTCTGCCGATCTCCTTGATGGTGCCTACAAGATTATCCTTGAAGCTGCCGCCCGCGAAAAGCGAAGGAGCGGTAGCGGAATCAAACTTATACTGACCGCAGAGGTCGTTTTTATCGGCGATAACGAAGTCCCAGACCTTGCCGTCCTCAACGAGCAGCGCCGCCTGATTCAAGCCTACATCGAATACCGAGCCGCTCGACATATAGTCGGCAGTACCTTTATTCTTTACCTTTCCTCTTTCTACCTTTGTTGCGGGCATACAGAGGGTATTGTTAGTCATACCGTCGCAGCGGAAATACTCTATCCACTGGTCGCTCAATGTGCTGCCGAGAGCGGCAAGTCCAACGCGAATCAATCCCATAATAAAACATTCCTTTCTTTTTTGAAATCTAAAATAAATCTATCGCTAAACCGTTTTGGCGGTTGTATAGATCATCTCATTAAGATGTAGCCCAAAAATCCTCCCACTATCGCGCCCAGTATCGAGCAGACAGTCAGCTTGCCCTTGTCGATGGGCAGATTGCCGATGAACTTGCCCGTCTGTCCGTTCATCGCGAAGAAGTATTTCTCGCCGTTGTAGACGGTGTAGAGCAGCCAGGTCGGCATGAGAGCGTATTTCGGCTTTTCTTTCTTGATATTCTTGTTATACGTCCTTACCGTGATACGGTCGTAGGGCGCGGACTCCTTCAGCTTGTCGAGAGTGGTGTTCTCGATTCTGAGCTTTGCGCGTTCAAAGCACTTTTCGGCGTCCTCGTCGTACCTTTCGGCAAGAAATCCCGAGAGATATGCGGGCTTGAAGGGCACAAGATCCTTGTAATCGTAAGGCTCGATGGAATCCATAGCGGCGTCGTCGGTCTTGGAAGAGCCGTCAACGGGCACGTTCTTGAAACGCACCTTGCCCTCGCGCAATACGTTGTAGATCTTCTTTTCCACCACGCGGTAATCGCCCTGACGGGTGGTCTTTTCGTTGACGCACTCAGCGTCCATGTAGCCTTCGCACTCGCCCGAGTACAGCCAGAAGGGTATGTACACGCCCTGCATCTTCTCGACGACCTTTTCGGGGTCGAACGCCTTCGGGGTGAGGGGCTTCTTGCTGAATTCCTTGAACGCCTGCATTACGCGGGCTTTCTCGACCTTGAACGGGATAACGTAATCGGGCGCGAAGTCGTTTATCAGCTGTTCGCCCATGACGACCGCGTTGCCGCAGTAAACGCAGACGGTCGCGGCGGTGGCGCGGTCGGTGATGATCTCCGAGCCGCAGTAGGAACATTTGTATTTGACAAGGTTGCTGCCGACGGTGCCGTCTGTCGAGGAGGTATATTCGTTGTTGACGATCTCCTCGTGAAGCTCGACGTGCTGATTATCGACAGCGCCCGCCTGAGCCTGACCGCTTGCCTCCATATCCTCCATCGTGAACTCATCGCCGCAGTATTTGCAGAGGAATTTTCCCGCCGATGCGTCCCAGAATATCTCGGCTCCGCAGGTCGGACATTTGTATGAAATATTAGCCATGATATGTCCTCCGTCAGTTTACCTTGTGGCGTTCGGTCTTGGTGGTAACGAACTGATCCTGTTTTCTTTTCAGCTCCAGCTGACCCTCGACGTATTTTTCGGCTTTTGTGGCGGTGATCTTGGTCTTGCTCATGGAAACGAGCGTGCTGCCGACGACGATGCCGCCTATCGCTCCGCCGACCACGATGCCTACGACGCCGCCGCCCGCTCCGTCAGCGTGAGCCACGATCGGCGTAAACAGCACGGAATTGGCGATAAGCATAAAGCCGATCTTTTCTATGATCTTTCTTATCACTATATATCAATCCTCCGGTTATTAATTTTATACATATTATTTTTGAACTTGACATTTCTATTATATCAGTTTATCAATTGTTTGTCAAGAGATAACAGACATTTATTTAATAATTTTTACATAACCGAGCAGACTGTCCCGCATAAAAACAAAGCAGGGCGGGGAAGTGCTCCCGCCCTGTCAATATCTGTTACGCGATCTTTGCAGAACCGCTCTTTTCGCCTATCGGCAGTCTTATCTCGTAGGTAGTACCTCTTTCTTCACCGGGAATAAGCACCAGCTCGCCGCCGTGGGCTTCGACTATCTTCTTGCTGATAGCCATACCGAGTCCGCTGCCGCCGCCGCTCGTGCGGGCTTCGTTGCCCGTAACGAACGGCTCGAAGATATGCTCGCGTATCGCTTCGGGTATGCCGATGCCGTCGTCGCCCAGACGGATCACTACCGAATCTTCCGTAACGGTCAGCCCCGAGAATATCGTCATATTGCCCTTGTTGTGGCGCAGAGAATTGTTTATGATGTTCTCGAATACGCGGTTCAGCTGTGCGCTGTCAAAGCTTATGATAACTTCCTCTTCGGGCAGCTCGGTTTCAAGCTCGCAGCCTGCAAGTTCGAGCTCCTCGTACCTCATTGCGAGGTACTCGCGGAAATACTCGCAGATATCGTGTTTCTCGATGTTCAGTATGAACTGCGGGTGATCGAGCTTGCTGAACTCGTGGAACGAATTGATTAGATCGCTCATCATCTGCGATTTGTTGTAGATGGCGGTGAGATAGCGCTTTTTCGTCTCCTCGTCGGCGATGCCGTCAAGAACTGCCTTGGAATAGCCCTGAATGACCGTAATCGGCGTTTTCAGGTCGTGCGAAATGTCGGCGAGCATTTTTGCTCTGCCTTCTTCAAGGCTGCGCCGTTCCTTTTCGCTTTCTTTGAGCCTGTCGGTCATTCGTTCAAAGCTCATGGTGATCTCGTCAAGCTCCGTAAGTCCCGATGACTGCAATTCCGTTTCGGAAAGCTCGGAAAGCGAGAGCTGTTCCATTTCCGCGTTCAGCGTTCCGAGCGGCTTTACGATACGCCTTTTCATTTTGAAAGCCGCTATCGCCACCACCAGCCCAAGCAGTACAAAGTACATAATGACCACGATTATCATGACCGTAAACATTCTGTTCTTGAAAGAGCCGTAATCAGGGGATTTTTCCGCTTCTCTGTACATGGCGTTCTGTGCTTCCAAAAGCTCTACGTCATCGCTGTTGATAAGCTCCTCGGAATAACCCAGTCTCTTAAAATAATTCGTAAAAATATTGTCCAGGATCCCCACGCCGACGAAGTAGCATAACACCATTATCACTATCGAGTCAAGAACGAACCCGGCAAAATTCTTTACGATATACGAATATATTCCTCCGGGCTTTTTTTTACCTTTTTTCAAACTTATACCCCAATCCTCTAATAGTTTTCAGATACTCGGGCTTCTTGCTGTCGTCCTCGATCTTGTCGCGTAGCTTTGAGATATGCACCATCATGGTGTTATCGTCGCTGCCGAAGTATTCGCCGTTTATGCGTTCGTAGATCTGCACTCTCGTGAATACTCTTCCGGGACTCTCCATCAGCATGGCGAGTATCTTGTATTCCGTCGGCGTGATAGGGATATCCTCGCCGTTTTTGGTAAGCGTGAGCGCCTTTGTATCAAGCTCCAGTGCGCCTATTTTTATGACGTCGGCACTGCTTGCGGGCGGCTCCATGTGCGAAAGCTTGTTCACGCGGCGCAGCTGTGCTTTCACGCGGGCGATGATCTCCAGCGGGTTGAACGGCTTTGTCACATAGTCGTCGGCGCCGATATCGAGCCCCAGTATCTTGTCGCTGTCGAGCTTTTTCGCGGAAAGGATAATGATAGGCACGCCGCTCGTCTCGCGGATACGCTTTGTCAGCTCAAAGCCCGTGATCCCGGGCATCATTATGTCCGCTATCACTGCGTCGGGCTGTTCCTGCTCAAAAAGCTTAAGCGCCGAAAGCCCGTCGTAGGCATAGCAGACCTCGAAGCCCGCGTTATCGAGGTAAAGCCTAAGAAGCTCTACGATATCGGGATCGTCCTCGGCTATCATTATCTTGTTTTCCATATTTCTCCTCCTGTTGCGGTTCAAGGGGTATGCAGTCGGCACACCCCTGTTCCCGAAATTATTATTCGTATCTTAAAGCGTCGATAGGATTGAGCTTTGCAGCCTTGTTTGCGGGGTAGTATCCGAAGAATACGCCGAATGCCATTGAGAAAAGCACGCAGCCCGCTACCGCAGAGACGGAAGCCGTACCTGCTTTATGTATGAGCAGCTTCGAGGCGAGAGCTCCGAGTCCGTTGCCGATCAGTATGCCCAGGATGCCGCCGATCACGCAGATAACGATGGCTTCCGTGATGAACTGCATCCTTATGGAGCTGTTCTCGGCGCCGAGCGCCTTTCTGGTGCCTATCTCTCTCGTTCTTTCGGTGATGGATACGATCATGATGTTCATTACGCCGATACCGCCGACGAGCAGCGAGATAGCCGCGATAGCCGCGATAGCGATCTTGATCTTGTCGATAGCGCCCTTTGATTCTTCAAGAATGGACTGGAGGTTGACGGCTTCTATACGATAAAGGTTGTTATTTTTATAATAGTGGTCATTGATATACCTTTCGATATCATCGGTGAGTGTTGCCTGATCTACACCGTCCGATGCCTCTATCTCGAACATTCCGAAGCTGATATCGCTGTTGCTTAAGCTGAACGCCGTTCTTAAAGGAATGTAAAGCGCGGTGGATTCGCTGTCGGAGCTTCCGAAAATGCTCGAATCCTTCTGATACTCGTAGACGCCGACTATCGTAAAGGTGAACATTTTATTATCGAGCATAGCTTCGAGCGGTTTGCCGACTATTGCATTGAAATTGTTTCCGCAAAGCTTCTTTGCTGCTTTATCGGAAATAAGCGCGGTCTTGGCTGAGCTGCTGAAATCCCTTGAGCCGAGAGGTCTTCCTTCGAGCATTTTCAGCTTTTTTGAAGAGATGGCAGCTGCGTTCATTCCTGTTATGGTGACCGATGCGTTCTTGTTTTTCTCGCTTACGGAAGCCTGTCCCACCGTGGTGTTGAGAATTATCTTATCGAGCTTGCCCTTGAAATGCTCGTTAACGTCGGTGAGCATTTCTTCGGAGATCATATCGCTCTGTTTCCTGTCGCGGTAAACATAGTCGGATTCGTCCTCGAATTCTTTTTCCGACAGATAAAACGATACGGAATTGGCGCCAATATTGTTGAACGTATCCATAACGCTGCTGTTTACGGCGTCGCCGACGATCATGATAGCTATTACCGCCGAGATACCGATAACGATACCGAGCATTGTCAGCAGCGAGCGCAGCTTGTTGCTTTTGAGCGCGGTGAGCGCGATGCCGATATTATCAAGAAACATATGCGCTGCCTCTCCTTTCTCCTGTTATAACTCCGTCCTTTAAGGTAAGGATCCTCTCTGTTTCCTCCGCCAGCTCGTTGCTGTGGGTGATAAGGATTATCGTTATGCCCTGCTCCCTGTGCAGCTTGTGGAACAAATCCATTATCATTCTGCCCGTAGACGAATCAAGCGCTCCCGTAGGCTCGTCGGCGAGGATTATCGAGGGATTGTTCGCCAGGGCTCTTGCAATGGCTACTCTCTGCTTCTGACCGCCCGAAAGCTCGTCGGGGGTGTGCTGCATTCTCTCCTCCATATCTACCATCGAAAGGAGCTCCTTGGCTCTTTCGCGGCGGTAGGAGGGGCTTTTTCTGTTGTACATCATGGGCAGCTCAACGTTTTTGAGCGCCGATGTTCTCGGGATAAGGTTGTAGGTCTGGAACACAAAGCCTATCTTCTCGTTTCTTATGTGAGAAAGCTCCTTGTCCTTCGCAGCGCTTACATCAACATTACTTAAAGTATACTGTCCTTCGGTCGGTCTGTCAAGTACCCCTATTATGTTCATAAGAGTGGATTTTCCCGAGCCCGAAGCGCCGACTATGGATACGAACTCGCCCTTTCTTACGGTCAGGTCGATGCCGTGAAGAATTTCAAGCTCGTTTGGCTGTCCGATATAGTATCTTTTGTATATGTTGTGAAGTTCAATAATTACTTCTCCGCTCATTCTACCGATCCTCTCTTATCAGAATAAAATCATTGCGTTAGGTTCTTCTTCTTCCTGCTCGGGCATTACCACCTGCATACCTTCGCTGATGCCGCTGCCCGTGATTTCGGAATAGTAATCGGTCTTCATGCCGTATGTTACGGTCACGGGAGTTACATTGCCTGCTTCATCGACTGTTTCAACGTAATAGTCGCCGTTGTCGTTTACCTGTATGCAGTCGTCGGGAACTGCCAGCACGTTCTTCTTTTCCTCGCAGATGACCTCCAGCTTGGCGTTCATGCCGAGACGCAGACCCTTTGCGGGATCGGCGATCTCCGACTCCAGGGGATATTCGATCGTCTGCGCTGTCGTAAGATCCTTTACGTCGGGAGTGGGAGCCACGAATGTGAGCTTTCCTTCCATCTCGCCGTTATCGCCGAGCGCTCTTACGATTATCTTGGTCGGCAGACCTTTTTCGATGTCGCCGATATCGTACTGGTCGGCTCTTGAAGAAATGATGAACTTGTTCATGTTCTGTATAACGGCTACCTCGCCGCCCATGAACAGGTCGTCCTCGGTTACGTTGAGAGAGGTGATAACGCCGTCGGCATTAGCGGTGATAACGCACTTTTCGATATCTTCCTCAATGCTCTTTATGCTCTTTTCCTGAGTTTCGTTGCCCTCGCTGACGGTGAGCTCGGTGGTCTTGTGGGTGCCTTCGAGGTCGGCGCGGGTCTTTACGGCGCTCGTTTCGGCGTCTGTCTTAAGCTGCTTCTGCTTGTTCAGCAGGTCGCGAGCCTTATCGAGGGCGTCGTTTGCCGTTTTGAGCTCTTTTTCCTTAAGCTCGAACTTTTCCTTTGCGGCGTTATATTTCTGCTCGTATTCGAGAGCCTCTTCGGACTGATCGTTGTTTAAAAGCTTCTTGTACTTATCGTAAGCCGAATTCTTCGAGTCGAGCGCCTTGTTATAATCCTTGGCTACCTTATTATAAGCATTGGAAGCCTTGTCGTAAGCGGACTTGACCTCTTTGAGGATCGCCTCGTTCTCGCGAACTACCTTTTCGGCGGCGCTTACCGATGTATCGTAGGAGCTGATCGCTGTTGCCGCAGCTGCCAGAGTTTCGGGGTCTTCCATAGCCGCACCCGCTTCCGCGCCTTCGGCAGGAGCCGCAGCCGCCTGACCGAGCGTGGCGAGAGCGCTGCTTCTGAGAGCTATCTGCTTGTTCAGCTCGCCGCGGGCAGCCTCGACATTTGCGTTTGCCGTCTTGACTGCTGCGTCTGCCTGAGCAAGAGCTTCGGCGGCCATTGTCTGTTCGGTCTCAAGCTGTTCGAGCTTCTTGCAGGCTTCGTTGTAAGCCTCTTCCTTTTCTTCTCTTTCTTTTTTTCTCGACTTGTTTTCGGCGGAGTCGTCGTCCTTATATTTTTCGTAGGGCTTGTATTTGTTGTATGCCTTGTTCTTTTCTTCAAGCGCTTCGTTATATTCTTTTTGTATCTTGTCTTTTTCCTTCACAGCCTCGTCGTAGGTTTTCTGCGCTTCCTTTATGGCGTCTTCCGCGTCCTTTATTGATCTGTCGGAGGCGCTGATGGTCGATTCAAAGTTTCTGTCGGCCGCGGAGCTGTCGATATCGTTCTTGACCTTGCTGTTATCGAACGCCTTCTTTGTGTCCGCGAGCTTTTCGGTCAGATCGGAATCGTCAAGCACTGCGATAACGTCGCCCTTCTTTACCTCGTCGCCTACCTTGACCTTCACCGACTTTACATTGACGCCGCTGAGAGCGCATTTGACAGTGGAAGTTTCGGCGCTCTTCACCGAGCCCGAAAGAGTTACCTTCTTGGAAAGATCCATTTTCTCTACCGAAACGGTATTGGGCACTGCGGGCATTTCCTCAGCGTTTTTTGCAGATGTGAGCATGATGGAGCAGCCTACTGTTGCTGCGATCACCGCGACGCTGGTGCCTGCGATTATGAACTTGGTCTTTTTTTTCATTATCTTATCCTCCATAATTCATTTTGTTCCGGTGACGTTCTTAATCGTTTACGTCTCCTCGATGATATAATAATACAACGCCTTTCTTAAATCTCCCTTTATTCTGCCTTAAAATTTCTTAAGAAAAGCAATTTTTCCCCTTAAGTTTTGTAAAGCCAAAGAATATTTTTGACAAATCCGACAAATATGCCCGTGCAGACGGCAAGCTTTTTTACACATTCGGCGGTTTGCGATTTTTGAAAACGATTAAGTTGTCTGAGACAGCGGGGCGTTCACGGCTCGTTTTTCAAGCGCGGGGCTTTTTCGGCGACCGATCTTTATGTTATCTTAAGATAAAACAGGGCGGGGAAATGCTCCTCGCCCTGAAAAAAAAATTATATAATTTCACGTATTGAGTATCTCGTTAAGATTATCCACCATCATTTGCAGACGTTCGCGGGTAAGCTCGGGATTGTCGGAGAAGCTCACCATCGCGTGGAGCGGCAGGTCGTTTGCCATAGCAAGCGCCATAAGGTCGCCGGGTTCGCCTTCCTCGCCGCTGTCCGCGCCGCCGTTCAGAGCCGCGTTAAACATTCCGAGCATCTGACGGAACATCTCTTCGCCCTCCTTGAAGCTGCGGATATCGCCGCCCGTGTTGTCGAGCGTCAGTTTTATCGGCAGTTTTACCGACGAATTGAAATGCACAAGCTCTTCAAGGCAGATACTGTCGGAGCTTTCGCCAATAAGGATATTGTATTCGCCGCTCTCGCTGAACCAATCGTGCAGCTGTACCGACCGGTAAGCGAACGCCGATTTATCGAGACGGAAGATCACCCGCTTCGATTCGCCCGCTTTCAGATATACCTTTTCAAAAGCCTTAAGCTCCTTAATCGGGCGGATAACGGTCGGGGTCATCGGCTCGATGTAGAGCTGAACGATCTCCGCACCGTCGCGGTCGCCGACGTTTGTTACCGTACATTCAACGGTGAAGGGCTTTTTATCGGAAAGCTCGTATGCCGAAACGCTGATGTCGGAATACTCGAACTTAGTGTAGCTCAGACCGAATCCGAACGGATAGCGCACGGGGCAGTTCTTCTTGTCGTAATAACGGTAGCCGACGAATATGCCTTCGGAATATTTCACCTTGTCGCCCTCGCCCGGGAAATTTAAGAACGACGGGTTGTCTTCGAGCCGCAGCGGGAAGGTCTCGGCGAGCTTGCCGCAGGGATTCGCCATGCCGAAAAGCAGATCGACCGTTGCTTCGCCGACCGCCTGACCGCCCAGATACATTTCGAGCAGCGCCTTGACGGGCTTGAAGCCCTCGTCGTCGGCAACGAACGGCAGCTCTACGGGCGAGCCGTTGTGCAGAACTACGGCGACATTCTCGTTGACCGTCGTAAGCTTTGAGATAAGGTCGAGCTGACATTCGGGAAGATGCATATGCCTGCGGTCGTAGCCTTCGGATTCAAAGCTGTCGGGAAGTCCCGCGAATACCACTACCTTGTCGGCAGCCATAGCTGCTTCGACAGCCTGCTGTTCGAGGTCGTAATCGGTCTCGTCGCGGTCGTTCGGGAAGCCCTGTGCGTAGGTAACGTCGGCTATATCCCTGACGGCTTCGAGCGCCGAGACCGTCTTGAACGAACGTATATGCGAGCTTCCGCCGCCCTGATAGCGCGGTTTGTCGGCAAAAGCGCCGATAAAGGCTATCTTCTCCGACTTGTCGAGCGGCAGCATATTGTCCTCGTTTCTGAGCAGCACCGCCGAATTGACGGCGAGCTTTTTGGCAAGCTTGTGGTGGCGCTCCTTGTCCCACGCCATTTCGGTGCGGCTGTCAAGGCTCTTTTTGACCAGCTCCAGCACGCGGCGGACGCATTTGTCAAGCTCCTCCATAGTGAGCCTGCCGTCCTCCACCGCCTTGATGATGTACTTGTCGTTCTTGCCCATGCTGCCCGGCATTTCGAGATCGAGACCCGCCGAAATGCCCTTTGCGCGGTCGTCAACAGCTCCCCAGTCGCTCATCACAAGCCCCTCGAAGCCCCATTTTTCGCGGAGTATATCTGTCAGAAGCTCCTTGTTCTGCGAGGAATACTCGCCGTTTATCTTGTTGTACGAACACATGACAGTCCAGGGCTTTGCTTCTCTTACGACAGTCTCGAAGGCGGCTAAGTATATCTCGTGCAGTGTGCGCTCGTCTATCTCGGCGGAAACGCTCATGCGGCGGTTCTCCTGATTGTTCGCGGCAAAGTGTTTGAGCGACGTTCCCACGCCCTTGCTCTGTACGCCGCGGATATGCGCCGAAGCCATCTGCGAGGCAAGATAGGGGTCTTCCGAGAAGTATTCAAAATTTCTGCCGCAGAGGGGCGAACGCTTGATATTGCAGCCGGGACCCAGTATCACCGAGACGCCTTCCGCCTGACACTGCTCGCCCAAAGCCTTGCCCATTTCGCCGATAAGCTCGCGGTCGAAGGAGCAGGCAAGCGCAGCCGCCGTCGGAAAGCACACGGCTTCTATCGAATCATTGGGGTTTTCCGCGCCGTCCTTCATCTTGCGAAGTCCGTGAGGACCGTCGGAGACCATTATCTGCGGGATATCGAGCCGCTTTATCGCCTTGGTGTGCCAGAAGTCCGCGCCCGAACAGAGCGCTGCCTTTTCTTCGAGGGTAAGTATTTCGATAATGTGGTTTATGTCCATTTTTCTGTACTCCTTTATGATTGATTGAGCCGTCAGCCGCCGAGCCTTAACATCTCGTCGATGCAGACGCGGGCTTTCGCGATAAGCTCGTCCGACATGATGATCTCGTTCTCCGCCGCGTCGTCGGTGCCGATAGCATTGCAGATGTTATAAACGTCCATGAGCGTAGTCATCTTCATGTTTGGACAGAGTATTTTTTTGGACATTATATAGAATTTCTTGTCGGGACATTCAAACTGCAAATGCTCGGCGATGCTTATCTCGGTGCCGATGATGAATTCCTTCGCGTCGGATTTCTTCGCAAAGTTTATGATATCGGAGGTCGAGCCGACAAGGTCAGCCTGCTCCGCGACGGCGGGGACGCACTCGGGGTGAACGAGCAGCAGCGCTTCGGGGTGAGCCTTTTTCGCCGCCTCCGCTTCTTCGGGCAGCACAGCCGCGTGAACGGGACAGCCGCCTTTCAGCAGCATGATATCCTTGTCGGGGCATTTCTTCTGCACAAAGCTGCCGAGATTGATATCGGGGATAAAGAGTATCTTCTTGTCCTCCATCGCGGAAACGATCTTCACCGCCGACGACGAGGTAACGCACACGTCGCAGACGGTCTTAAGCGCGGCGGTGGTGTTGATGTACGCCACTACCTTGCGGTCGGGCTCGCGCTGCTTCATCGCTTCGATCATGCCGGGCTCCATCTGCTCCGCCATCGGGCAGCCCGCGGAGGTATTGGCGAGATAAACGCGCTTGTCGGGCGAGAGCATCTTAGCCGTTTCAGCCATGAAATGCACGCCCGCGAAGACGATGTTCTTGTTCGTCACCTTACTTGCGTCCACCGAGAGCTTGTACGAATCGCCCGTAAAATCGGCAGTCTCGATGATCTCATGTCCCTGATAGCTGTGGGCGAGGATACAGATATCCTTTTCCTTTTTGAGCCGTGCTATTTCCTGCTGAACGCTTTCGACGGTAAATGTTGCTGTATTATCCATAATATGATTCCTTTCCGAAATTATTCTGCTCCGCTGCTGCGCGGATATTTATATACATTATACAATATTTCAGCCTGCTTGTCAATGATATTTTATGATCTGTTTTCGGTAAAAAAAGTCCGCGGCACAAAACGGCTGCGGACTCTTTAACAGTTAATAGTTAAGGTGTTTGCACGAACTTGTTCGTGCCATTCGCTCACATATTATGCGAAAGCTGCGCTGCGCATAAATATGTCTGCTGATGAAAGAACTGTCGGTGCGGAGCGAAGCGTCCGCAATAACGTACGCGAAGCGGACACCACAACTATTCACTGTTTACTGTTCACCACTGTTCACTTTTAGCTTCTTTCGGCTTTTCTTTGCTTTTTTATCTCGTACATCGTTTCGTCGGCTTTATTGAGAAGTCCTTCGATAGTATCCTCCGCCGAGGGTGTGACAATCACGCTGCCGATACTCGCCATGATCTTGTACGGCTTGTCTGCCGCCTTGTTTATATCATCGAGAGTATGTTCGATCTTGCTTTCGAGCGTTTCGCGTGTTTCCTCCGTTGCCTTTACCGTAAAGACTGCAAATTCATCGCCGCCTATCCTCGCGCAGATGCTGTTTTTCCCGCAGCAGCTCCTGAGTGCCGCCGCAAGCAGCTTAAGCGCCTTGTCGCCTTCGCTGTGACCGTAGGTGTCATTGATAGCCTTTAGTCCGTCCATATCGGCAAAGCTTATCATTACGGGCGTTTTGCTCTCGGTACATTCGTTGAATCTTCTGCCCGCGATGTTCATAAAGCCGCAGCGGTTGTAAATGCAGCAGAGCGAATCGAGAACGTAGAGCTGATTGAGCACCTCCATTGATTTGCGTATATGCTCCAGCCGCGAGATATTTTCGAGCGCATTGCCGATGGTCAGCGAAAACGTGTTGCAGATAAGGCTCGATATCGGGAAGTCTCCGTTGGTGATGATGTAGTAGCCGAGATACCTTTCGCCGAAGTGCAGCGGCAGAAAATAGTTGATATTCTTGCCGTTCTCGGGCGGCTCGGGGAACAGGTCGCGCCTTTTGAAGCGCTCGACGCTGCGAAGCCTGCCCTTTTCCCAGATAAGCGGAGCGGTTATGTGATCCGTATAGGAAAGCGTGCTGTTATCGAGCTCGGGGTTGTTATAGAAGTATTCCCAGCCCTCGACAAGGCAAAGGCTGAACTTGCCGCAGCCAAGTGCGGCGATGTTGTCCGCTATCACAAGATATGCCCTTTCGGGAGTATCGGCGTCGGCAAGACCTGCCGTAAGGCGGTTGAGCATATTGATATTCGAGGTAGTCCGTTCGCTGCGGCGGTAGACCTTCTGCTTGAATCTCTTTAGGCTCTCCTTGAAATGCAGCGGACAGCCGCAGCTTTCGGAAAATACCGCCGAAGCCTCCACTATCGTGTTTTTCGGAAGCTCCACGCCGTTCAGAACGTCGTAAAGCATACGGCACGCGCTGTAACCCGCGTAGAACAGCGGTCTTTTTACGGTAGTAAGCGCGGGAAGGCAGTTGCGTGCGTTGAACGTATTGTCAAAGCCCGTAACTATAACATCATCGGGAACTTTATAGCCCAGTCTGTCGAGCGCGGAGATAAGCGTAAGCGCCATGCTGTCGTTGGCGCAGATGAAAGCGTCGGGCAGCGGCAGCTCCGAGCGGACAAAATCCTCGGCGGCGGCAAGTCCGTCAACGCTTCTGAACTTACCGTAAAAAATGCGCTTTTTGTCTATCTCCAGCCCGTTTTCGGTCATAGCGTCGGAGAAAGCCTCGTACCTTGTCATGGCTTCGGGATTGGTAAGGGGCCCCGAAACGAAATTTATCACCTTTGCGCCGTGTACCTTTATTATGTGCTCAACGAGCTTTTTCATTACTGTGTAGTTATCTATGCTCAAATTATAAAACTCGGGATAATCGCGACATTCAAAGACCACTGTCGGGATACCTGCGTCCATGACCTTATCCGTGATACGTTTGCGGATATCCACATCGCTGAATGTATTGGTCAGAAGGATAGCTCCGTCAAAGCGGGAAAAATCGGCGAGACCGTAGATGCTGAATTCTCCCATATCGAACCGACGGCTCTCGACTGCGCCGCCGAACGCGGCAAAATAGGAAACGTTCATGTTGTGCTCGCGGACAAACTGGTTTATTCCGCGTATAATATTATAAGGATACTCCTCATCAAGCCCCGACACCACTACGGCAATTTCAGGTATGTTCATACGATGCTGCCTCCCTGCGGACAATATTACCTTTATTTAATATACCACTAAATCTTAATTTTTTAAAGTCATCGGATAGAATTTTATAGATATGCACAATTCGGCAGATTTGGTTTTGTGCAATTCTTATAAAGAAAGGGTGCGGCAAAAGTAAAATTGCGGTTTTGTGGGCGTTCCCTAATGCTATTGAAAAGACGGTGATTTCGGGGTCACACGGGCTATATATGGTAGGGCGGCTGCACGAACGTAGTTTGCACAAACACAGTTTGTGCCGCCATTGCCCCCTCCACCTTGTGAAACGTTGGCATTTCCTCATTTGTTCAAAGGTGGCACAAACAAGTTTGTGCAGGCAAGCCACGACCCTACAATATCTTGCGGTTCGATAAGGTTAGTGGACAAGTCTGTTAATAGTTCTGCCCGGTTTATTGACAGAAAGAATAAAATGTGATAGAATATATATCAGAGATACAAATATCCGCTTGACAAACAGAACAAAACAAGGAGATGTTTAATGTGAACATGGAGATAATCAGGTACATATCGGGACCCGTCATCGGAGCGGTGATCGGCTATTTTACCAACTATATAGCCGTGAAAATGCTTTTCTATCCGAGGCATGAGGTGAAGTTTCGCGGTCATGTGCTGCCGTTTACCCCGGGTGCTATTCCGAAGGGAAAGAAACGCCTTGCGAGATCGGTGGGCAAGGTCGTCGCCAACGAGCTGCTGACAAAGGAAGACCTCGAAAGACTGCTGCTCTCCGAAGAGATCGAGAACAGGATAATCAACGAGGTGTCGGAACACCTTTCCGTGCCGATAAACAGCGAGATATGCAAGATAACCGCCATCGACGAGGAAACGTACAAGGAAAAGAAGGGACAGATCTGCACCCTTTTGAGCGATAAGATAATCAAGTCTATCGACGTATACGACCTGATGGACGATCAGGGAGCCGACTATTTCAAGGAAAAGGCTCACGGCAAGGCGATAGGGCTTATAATGACCGATAAAATGATCGAGAAGATAGCCAATTTTCTTGCGGGTGAATTGCAGAAGGTCGTTGACGACAAGGGCGTGAGCTATGTTCAGCCGATAGTCGAGGACAAGATGAACGAGCTTGACGAAAGCACGCCCGCCGAGCTGCTTTACAATTTCGGACTGGACGACGAGAAGATACGCACCGCCCTGACCGATACCTACCGAAGGTTCATAAGCGAGAACATCGAGCCCGTGATGTCGCACATCAATATCGCCGAGATGATAACCGACAAGATAAACGCGATGCCGATCGAGAAGGTGGAAACGCTTGTAATAAATATGATGAAGAAGGAGCTCGGCACGATAGTAAATCTCGGTGCGGTGATAGGCTTTGTGCTGGGACTTGTGAACCTGCTGATCTCGTTGATCTGACGCTCAAAACTTATTTATATAAAGTTTACAACTTTCCGTGAAATAGCGGTTGACAAACTCCGTTTATTATGATATAATAGTTCTTGTGATTCGGACAGAAGAGAATCACGGAATAAGATAATCGGTATAAATGGAGAAGTCGCCTAGCCCGGTTTATGGCGCACGATTGGAAATCGTGTATGGGTTGATAGCTCATCGAGGGTTCGAATCCCTCCTTCTCCGCCAATAAAACCCTTGAAAACACTGCGTTTTTGAGGGTTTTTTGTTGTCTGCGGAAGTCTGCGTAAAATATATCAGATCAGTACCAAAGGCGACATAAGGGCGACGTAATGAGGTTTGATAAAATAAAACAGGGTTCAATGATGTAAAACAATGTAAAAGTACAGGCTGAAAATCACAGCCTTGGGAGTAGTTTTTGAAAAAAAGAACACGATTAACATAGCCGTGAGGGAGCCGATCATGAAGTATGGTCGGCTCCCTCTTTTTTGTTTATAGGAGGAATGGATAATGATAATTATATCAGAGCCTAAAAACCTTGAAGGAGTACCCATGCCGTTAAAGAACTGCATAGAAGAAAGATTGTTCGGTCTTATGGAAGAATACAAGAAAAAAAGCATAGCAGATTTCGGAAGTATTATCGTTATCGAGAGTAAGGACGAGCTGACGGACTACGGATTGCTTGGTTTTTCCGCACCGATAGAGGAATACTGCCCCGAATACGCAGTTACGAAAACGTTTAGATACAATGAACAGATTTTTGAGTACGCCGAGGTGTGTTTTGTCGTATCGGACGGATACGGAATGATTCTTTTAGGCGAAAAAAATCTGATGATTTTTTCAGAGTGACACGCCGTGTCTATCTTACTGTGCTATAATGATAAGCAAGAAAGGAGGAAAAGGCTGCATTTGGAAATACTAAATGAAGATTTCAAAGAATTTTTCGTTTGATTTACGTTTCCATTTGTTGTATAATGATTATGTCGAATAATCGAGAATTGGAGCGTGAGATACCCATGAGCGACGATCCTAATATGTATAACAGCGTTTATCGTGAACTTATAGACCTTGTAGGTATCGAATGCACGTTGAAAATTTACAGTCAGTATAACGGACAGCAGCTTTCGTTCCCGAAGAGACTGTACACCAGCAGCTTTATTGAACAGCGGGTCATTGAGGAGTACGACGGCAGAAATGTCAAGGAGCTTGCGAGGAAGTACGGGTATACTGAACGGTGGGTGTGTGAGAAGATCAAGAACGTCAGAAAGGGAGGATGAAACCAATGCCATTTGATTTTAATGCCGCAGGCAGCAGAAATACTTTTGGAAAACCTGTAATGCCTGAACCTACAAAACAGGTAGGTAATACCAACAAACAGCCTACAATTGAGTTTACTCTTACAGAACCTAAGTTTGCTATGAATGAAATGATTCTGTCGGAAAAAACACGCGATGAACTCCTGACAGTAATTAACGCTAACAGATGTTGGAATAAAGTGTTTGTAGAATGGGGATTACAGGACGTTATCAAGCAGAGAAAAAGCATACTGATAAATCTGTACGGAGAATCAGGAACAGGAAAAACAATGGCTGCTCACGCTGTTGCAAAAGAACTCGGTAAGAAGCTTGTCTGTGTCAATTATGCTGACATCGAATCCAAGTATGTCGGAGAAACGAGCAAGAATCTTACTTCGATATTTAAATATGCTTCGGAACAAAACGCTATATTGTTCTTTGATGAAGCGGACGCGCTGTTGAGCAGAAGAGTTACCAATATGAGTAATTCAACAGATGTCAGTGTTAATCAGACAAGGTCGGTTCTGCTGACTTTAATGAATGATTATGAAGGCATGATAATCTTCACAACGAACTTTATAAGTAACTTTGATTCTGCGTTCATGAGAAGAATTCAATATCACATTTACTTTGAAATGCCGAACTCAAAGCTTAGGGAAATGCTTTGGAGAAAATATATCCCGCAAAGAATGCCGACTGATACGGATTTTAGAGCTATCGCAGAAGCCCATGACGGAATCAGCGGCAGCGATATTGCAAACGCTGTATTAAAGGCAGCATTGAAAGCAGCCATGATCGGCGATAACATGGTACGTCAGAGATACTTTGAGGACGCTGTTCGGGACATATTAAAAAGCAAGAACGACAACAAAAAGATCACAGACGTAACGATCACCAAAAGACCCGTTACTGAGGAATACGCATTATCACAGTTGAAGAAACAGGAGGAAAAACCATGATTTTAGCATCACTTATTTTCACAGCAGCCAAAATAATGGTCGCAGGCGCAGTTGTAGGCGCGGTAGTCGGTACAGTTGCTCATTATTGGGAAGAGATAACCTCTTGGCTTACAAAGGCGATCGAAAAGGTCAAGAGAGTTGTTGAGGGCATAGTATACGGCTGTAAGGTGCTTGCACAGAAGATCAAAGAGGGCTTCAAGGAAATATCAAGACACTATTCAAAGAAGGGTACACAGTGGGAGGAAACAACAGTAACAAGAAAAATTCCCGAAAGCGAAGTGCCTCCCGAAATACTTGAAAAGGTCGGGTATGAAGAGACCGATCTTTCGGATGATTATGAGGAAGCACTTGAACTTAGTGTATCTTAAAGGAGGATTCGTATATGAATCAACAGCGTGGAAACGAACCGTCATTTTTTGATGGTCTTAAAAAGATTGCCAACATTATAGATAATACTCTCGATTATCTTATTGATAAGCTTGGACACAAGATGACTTATGCGGAATATCTCGATGTTACGGGCGAGTGCATTGACGAACGCATAATCAAAGAGTGTAAAGAGAAAAATCTTGTATGCTACGGCGGAAAGGCTAAGATAGCATTAGCAACATTGTACAACAAGAAGGGTGAGCCGAGCGATTTTATTATGATCATAGTAGAATTGTTCTATAAGGATATTCAGGGAAGCTGGGTAAGGTCGGAGTTCAAAGGTAAAACTCCATTAAGTAAGTTTAACCTTGAAGACTTTGAGACGGTGAACAAGATCAATTCATTTAAGACGAATCCGGTTGAGGAGATAACGATAAATCCTCCGAAAGCAGACAAGAGATAAAATACATCA
>JAILFF010000307.1 GCA_024697705.1 Ruminococcus sp. | reverse complement strand
CGCTGCTTTCGTCGATAGCAAAATATATCGGATAAAACAGTCCACGGCGGGAGCAAGCCCCCGCCCTACGCAATGTGACATACTATAAAAACGCCGAACGACCGGGAAATCCCCGCCGTTCGGCTTGATTTATGTGTTCGTTAATCCTTCTTGCCGCTACCGAGCCTATTCTTCGAGCGCATCTTGATACGCACCACTATGAAGATGACCGCTGTTACAATAACGCAGATAGCAATTATCAGTATCGGCGTGAGCTTTTCGCGCAGAGGGCGGTCGGGCTGTCGAGGCGGCTCTACCTCGGAGGGCGTTTTGGGCGGCTCCGCCTGATCGGAGGGCTTGTCGGGGTCGTAGGACTCCGCAGCCGTCGTTACTGCCGCTTCGGAGGAGCTTTCCTCGGAGGAGGAGGACTCCTCGGGGTAGCCTTCCTCGTGGCGTATCACCCTGAGATAATAGGCGTGTGAGACCGCACCGTCGGGTGTAGTCACCGTGATAGTCCAGGGCGTCATGCCGACGGGCAGATATACCGAGCCGTCGTACCATATCGTGTCGAGCTTGTTCTTAAGCGCCGCGTCCACCGAAATGTATTCGGTGTCGTTGTGGACTGTCACCTCGTATTCAAAGATATCGGGCGAGAAATCGGGCTTCAGCGTGAACTGCTCGGGCGCAGTCTCGGAATCGGGCTTTGAGCTGTACGAATAATCGGCGGTAACGACTATGCCCGCGAGCCTCGCCAAGCCGCCGTCGTCGGGTATCATCGAGGAGGAATCCGCTTCGGAGCTGCTGACGGTGCTTTCGTCGGGCAGACTGCTGTCCGTTTGAGAGCTGCTGTCCTCACTGACGGCGCTTTCCTTCGGCTCGGGAGGGAGAATTTCGCCCGTAACGGAGATATCCGCCGCCGCAGTGAGCGAGCCGTTTATCACCTTGCCGTCGGGAGCTATCAGCGTGCCGTTCGTCACCGATACGGTAGTACCTCCGCCGCTCAGAGCGCGGAACATCAGTATTATATCCATATTCTTCGAGCCCGAAGGCGGAGTTCCCGAGATATTCACTATCCCGTCGCCGCCGCCCGCGGCATTTTCCGAGCCGATAAACTCGATATGGCTCTTGCTGTAAGAAAGCGCCGCCTGCACCATGCCTATCTCCGCTTCTGAGGAAAAGCTCACCGTAACGATGAAGTCGTTCCCTGCGCGCACATCGTCACGCACGGAGATATTCACCGAAGGCGACTGCGCGGCGGCTGTCATCGGACAAAGCACGATCATCATCGTCAGCAGCACCGAAAGAAGGCAGAGCTTTATTAAATTTTTCATATAGCCGTTCCTCCCTTCAGTGCTTTGAAAATCAATGAAAATCCCCCATTTCACAACGGAAAACAAGTATTTATACTATATATTATTATACTATAATATTCCTCACAAGTCAATGATTTTAAAATTATTGTAACCGTTTGTGTCGAAGTGTTTGTGAATATCTACCTATTGCAAGTGCTAAATTTTGTATTATCTGCCGAAATTGATTGCAGGTCATTGACAAAGCGATTATTAAGTGCTATAATTCAAGTGTACTACAACACATAGTACACTTAGTACAAGCGTACACGACTGATGGCTCAAGGCAGAAGAAAAAGAGATAAAACTTGTAAAGAACAAAAGAAAAGAGATAACAGCAAAGGACAGGCGAAGAGAAATGGAAACAATGTGCGGAAAAGACAAACGACAAAAGAAAAAGAAGATCGAATGGCTTTTGACAGGCGTGACGGCTGCTCTGCTGCTTATGTGCTGCGGCACGAGCACGGTCAATGCAGAAAGCGCCGAATTTCGGGAGATTAACATTCGTGCGCAGTTTGCCGAAGAGAAAGACCACGTCGAATCGCACGGCAGCAAGGCGCTTAGGATACTCGGCTTGAACGAGAATTCGACATTTATAAATAAGCTGATACTGTTGAGCCGATGATCTCGCGGAACGCTTGTACTAAAACAGAAAAAAGAAAGAGAAAGAGACAGATCCAAAGAACGGAAGTGAAATGACCTATGTGTGAACAAAAGATAAGGAGACATCTTCTGCTGCCTGCGGCGGCAGTGCTGCTGCTCTCGGGGTGTTATAACGACGTTTACGAACTGCCGTCGGACGCCCGCGAGCTTGAACAGGCGACCTATGTGAACGAGAATGACCCGGAGGACACATACTGCACCATTTTGTACGGCGGCAGAGAATTCGCCTGTTACGGTACCATCAACAACGAGTTCCGCCACAGCGACGTTCTCGCGTGCGTGGGCTACTCGGACGGAGACACAAACGAGCGTATCTGCAAGCTTAAAGCGACGAACGATTACCTCATGTCGAAGTATGTAAACGGGATAATGGATCAGCCGATATTTTACAGAGCGATAGATACGATGGGGAAAGAGATATTCACCCCGCCGTATATCGACAGCCTCGATTACGACATCTGGAACGGCGAAAACTCAAAGGAGGGAGACTTGTGATAACGATCGACATTACGGGGCGCGTGCCGATGTACGAGCAGATCTGCCGCGGTATCTGCGGAGAGATCGCCAAGGGCGTGCTTAAAGAAAACGACAGGCTCCCTGCCGCGAGGGTGCTTGCCAAGGAGCTTGGGATAAACCCGAATACGGTAGCGAAGGCTTACGGTATCCTCGAACGCGACGGCATAATCTACTCGATAGCGGGCAGAGGGTGTTTTGTGGCAAAGCACGAGGGCAAGGCAGACAAGCGCTTTACCGAGGAATTTGAAGAGAAGACCCGCGAAGCGGTAAAGGCGGGAGTGCCTAAGGATACGCTCATAGAGATAATCGAGCGCGTCTGCGCCGAAGCTGCCGCAGGGAACGGAGGTAACGGACAATGATAGAGATAAAAAACGTATCAATGGTTTTTGAAAGGAAGGGGCTTGCCAAGGGCGGCGAACAGTTCAAGGCGCTCGATGATATTTCAATAACCATTCCTGATGGCTGCATTTACGGCTTTCTCGGGTCGAACGGCGCGGGAAAATCCACGCTCATGCGAATGATGTGCGGCGTGTACAAGACCGAGATCGGCAGCATAGAGATAGACGGAAGATCGGTCTGGGACAACGCTGCGGCGAAGGCGGATATCTTCTTTGTAAACGACGAGACCGTGCAGTACGCGAACTTCACCCTCGAAGCTTTGGGCAAATATTACGCGAGCTATTACCACAGCTTTTCGCAGGAGGTATTCGACAGACTTATTAATAAGCTCAGTCTGCCGAAAAATAAGCGCCTTGCCGAGTTCTCGAAGGGCATGAAGCGGCAGTCGGTAGTCATCATCGGACTTGCCTGCATGACGAAATATCTCATGCTCGACGAAGCCTTCGACGGGCTTGACCCCGCCATGCGCCGCGTGGTAAAGAACCTCATCATGGACGAGATGCTCGACCGCGGTGCAACGCTCATCGTATCTTCGCACAACATCGCCGAGATCAACGAGCTTTGCGACCGCGCCATGCTGATACACAAGGGCAAGCTGATCTTCGCCGACGAGATAGACGAGATACGCGGCGGCTTCCGCAAGGTGCAGCTGGCGAGAAAGAACTCGCCCGTCACCCGCGAGGAGCTTGAAGCGGCGGGCGTTCAAATAATGCAGTACACCGGCTCGGGCAGCGTAGTCCAGGCGGTAATAAGAGGAACAGAGGAAGAGATCATGCGCAGGCTGTCGGCGATAAAGACCGACATTACAGAGATAATACCGCTTACGCTTGAGGAGATATTCATATACGAACTGGAGGCGAGAGGCTATGGCAGCGGGATCATTACAGAGGATTAACCGTTTCGCGCTCGGCGAGGCGCGGACGCACAAGAAATTTTTCGTCATAGCAAACATAATACTCGGAATGGGCGGTCTGCTGTACGCTTTTCTAAGCGATGTAAGTAGCTACGAAATGGTTGACAACATGAACGGAGCGCAAAGCGCTTATGTAAACTTTTATCCTTCATGGCTGGGCGTTTTACTGCTCGTGATCGGCGGCGCGATAGGTCTTATCGGCGCGGCGGGCATATTCCGCGACATGAACAGCGTTCAGCTGGGCGACGTTCAGCTCTCACTGCCGATGACGGGTACCGAGAGATATTTCTCGAAACTGCTGGCGCTCTGCTATATCCACATCTTTCCGGTAATGCTCTGGACGGGCGTGCCTTCGCTGATAAATACGCTGCGCCTAATTATCAAAGGAGACCCGACCGCCGATGACGGATTTATCACAGCGGCATTCCTTACGATAATGGCGGGAACGCTCTTTGTTGACTGCCTGACGGTGCTTTGCTCGGTATGCTGCGGAGCGCTCGGCGAGACCATTTACTTCACGATAATCACCGTTTTATGCACCTCGATAGCGCCGCCAATGATCTGGTACACGCTCACCGACACCTGCGCGGGACAGACCACCGACCCGGGCATACTGTTCTCGACATGGACGCTCTCTTTCGTGCTGAACATCGTAGACGCGGGCGACTTGGACGGGCTGTTCAACCTCATGATAATAATCAACTGCCTCATTTCCGCAGGCGTTATGGCGCTCACCTGCCTTATCTACAAGCGGCGCGACGCCCGCACGGTAGGCACCCCGATAGCGAACCGATTCTTCTTCGAGATCGTGATGTTCGCAGGGCTGACGACGGTTTACAGCCTGTTCTTCTTCCACACGGAAGCGTACATCGGCGTAATAATCGTAGCGATCATCTACATTGTTATCCACATCATCGCAAGCCGCGGAAAGCTCTCTGTGAAAAACATTATCGGCTGGCTGATTAAATATGTAACAAGCACGGCGGCGTATCTGCTGTTAGCGTGGTGCGCTTATCAGACCGACGGCTTCGGCATCGTTTATCATCTGCCGAGTGCAAGTCTTGAAGGCGCGAGAGTAAGCATCACCCTTTCAAGCTACAACGACAACAGCCGGGTAGTTTACGATTTTGACGCGAAGCTCAACAACGGTATATCCGAACTTACCGACAAGCAGGTGCGCGAGGCGGCGAGAGTATTCCAAAAGGCTATCGTAAAACGTCCCAAGGACACGGATGTATTCCTCTTCAATCTGAACGGCAAGGATTACACCAGATACAGTCATAGCTATTACAATCCTGCCAATATGCAAATATGCTACGGAACCCGCGATCAGCTGAGAGAAGACAACGACGACTGGAAATCCAGATCATCCTATGAGACGATGCACCAGAAAGTGGTATTTCATTCCAAAAAGGAGGTCGAACAGCTCGTGCAGGAGCTTGAAGAGCTTGGTTTCCTTGTAAATACCAGGGAGACAAATGATTACTACTAATATTATTCGGATGAATCTGATTACGTTAAGTATGAGGAATAAGGAAAAGGCGGGTATGCAAAAGCGCACACCCGCTTTTTTTGCAACAGCGGAAAGCATGGCACGGGCGGGAGTTGAACCTGTCCCCGCCCTACATCAATAATCAAAACAAATGTTTACAAAAAAGCATAACAAAAAGCCGACCCCAAAAAAGGATCGGCTTCGATATGGAAGTTATAGGGATCGAACCTATGACCCTCTGCTTGTAAGGCAGATGCTCTCCCAGCTGAGCTAAACTTCCGTGACTCAACGATAATTATTATAGCACAATTAACGGCTGATGTCAATACCGTTCGGGAGAAAATTTGTAAATAATATTTTAACAATCTTCGAAGCAATCTTTCTCAAATGACTTGACAATAGTCGGGTATTGTGATAAAATTATTATGGGAAGTTTTTGTCTTCGGAAGAAAACCGACGCGTTGCGCAGACAGCGGGAGATACTTATGAATCGTTTTAAGATCAAAAAATTACCGGCAAAGCTGCTGCATAAGTACACAAGCGGCGGAGGAGTTTTCACGCTCTTCGGTCTTCTTACCGTGCTGCTTCTTATCTCCGTGCTGCTTTTGATAACCATTTACTTCAGACGCGCCGACAGGCTCATCAAGGAACACTGCTGCGCCGAGCTGACGCACTCCACCGACGAAGCCTGCGCCGATTTTGAAAATATCTTCCGCACCGACCGCGTTACCCTGAGCATGGTGGCAAAGATACTTTCCGAGGAGAAATTCGCCTCCGAAAGAGCGGGCTCTTTCCTTGATATGTACGAACTGAGCTCAGATTTTTCAAACGCCGGGATACTTACCTCGAAGAATACCGTTGTCCTCAAAACGGGCGATAGCATCGACGTTTCGGGCAAGATAAGCTACGAAAACGAGATAAAGAAAGGCGAACATATAAACGGCTTGCAGACGCCCGTGCTTGTCAATGGCAGCAGTACCGTTATCAGAAGCTATATCCCCGTTGTACGCAAGGAAAAACAGGTCGGACTTGTTTTCGCCGAAATGGATCCCGACAAGATCGCGCACATCTGGTCTCCGCAGATATACGGCGGCGACTGCATCTACTGCGTGATCGACCGCGCCAGCGGAAAAAACGTGCTGACAGGCGGCTACGACAGCGCGAAATTCGATTCCCTTGCGAGCCTCGGCGACAGCGAACTGACAAAGAGCGTTTCGCACGGCAGCACGGGATTCCGGACGGTAAGCCTTAGCAGCGGATCGGGCGATGACGTGACCTATTACGCTTCGTTCAAGCCGCTGGAGATCGCCGACTGGGAGCTGCTCGTTATGGTGAGCAAGGAGGAGGCTTTGTCTTCCATGCAGTCGCTTTCGAGCTCGCTTTACCTGCTGCTCGGCTTCATGACGGCTATATTCGCGATATATCTGGCGCTGCTCGTGATCGCCTATCGGCGTTCGATCGAACACGCGGAGGTCAAAGCGAATGTGGACGTTCTCACGGGACTTCGCAACAGAAATCTTTTCGAGCAATACTGCGCGGGGTATGATTCCACGGGCGGACTGGTCTGCATATATGTCGATGCCAACGGTCTGCACGAGCTCAACAACACCCGCGGACACCTTGCGGGAGATCAGATGCTTCAGTTCGTAGCGAATGAACTTAAAACAGCGTTCGGAGAGGAAACGGTGTTCAGGATAGGCGGCGATGAATTTATCGCCTTTTGCCGCGACACGGGCGCGACCGCGCTGCACAGTAAGCTCGATGCGGTGAACAAAGAGATCGAAAGAAATAATTACCATATCTCGGCAGGCGTCGGAGTGGGCGCCGTCGGAATAAACATCAAGGCGCTCATAAAGGTCGCCGAAGATGAAATGTATGAGGAAAAGAAGCGCTACTACGAAAGGATAGGAGCCGAAATGCGCAACAAAAAGGAGGAGCCGAAAGATGCGGAAGCGTAGTTTCAGGCATTTGTCAAGGCTCATCTGCGCAGCGGCGGCTATCGCGATGATGATGACGGGCTGCGGCACCGTCGAGAAAGTGCTTTACACCGCGCCGCAGGCAGTCTTCCGACAGATATATACCTCCGAATGTTCCACGCTCAATTATCTGAAAACAAGTATGTATGCCGATACCGCCGTTTCCGCGAACATCATCGACTGCCTTGTGGATTACGACAACGTGGGGAATATCCTGCCCGGACTTGCCGAAAGCTGGTCGAGCAACGACGATATGACGGAATGGACGTTTAATATCCGTCACGGCGTAAAATGGGTCAATTCTGAGGGTGCGGAATACGCCGAGGTCACAGCCGACGACTGGGTGGCAGCCGCCGAATACGTCAACAACGCGGCGAACAATTCTTCCTGCCGCTATATGTTCTCCTCGGGCTCGGTGATAAGCGGCGCTCAGCAGTATTACGATTATACAGCGTATTTGCGTGACAGCGACAGACTGACGGAGGACAATGACGGAGAGCCTGTCACAGTGCCGCCCGTGACCGCACCCGAGGACATCGGCGTTAAGGCGGTCGATAAATACACGCTGAAATATCAGCTCGAAAAGCCGTGCCCGTTCTTTCTGAGCGTGCTGTCCTACCCCGCGTTCATGCCCGTGAGCCGTGCATATCTTGCTGAGAAGGGCGACTCCTTCGGCTCGGACAACAAGCATCTGCTTTACAACGGCGCGTACATACTTTCGACATGGCTGCCGCTCGAACGCCGCGTCATGACGAAAAACCTTTCCTACTGGGATTCCGACAAGGTCTACATCGACCGCATAGTGGAATCTTACAACCCCGACTTGGCAGGCTCGCAGTCGTCGAAGTATATAATGGGCGAGATAGACCGTGCGCAGCTCAGCACCGCCGAGCTTGACGAATGGATGGCTGACGAGGAACGGTGCAATATGGTACACCCTGCGCGGTCTGACAATGCTTACAGCTATTTCTACTGCTTCAACTTCGACCCGCAGTTCAACGACAGATACGAAAAGGACAACTGGCTGCTGGCGGTCAACAACGAGAACTTCCGAAAGGCTGTTGCCGCCGCGATGGACAAGCGCACACTGGTGAGCGTCTACGACCCCTACGACCCCGACAGACTGATATCGAACACCATTACGCCGAGGGATTTTGTGGCGAACGGCAGCACCGACTACACCATGCAGGAGCAGTTCAAGGGAATAAGCGGCTCCCGCAGCGAGGACGCCGCAAAGCGCTTCGCCGCCGATGCGCGTAAGGAGCTGGAAAGCAAAGGCGCGGTCTTCCCGATCAAGATGCTGATGCCATACAACCCCGCGGTGCTCGGCTGGCACGCGGAAGCGGACATAATCAAGCGGCAGATCGAGGAGACTTTGGGCAACGATTTCGTAAACGTTATCGTTGAGGCGGGTCCCGAAACGAATTTCCTGAGCGAGATAAGGCGCAGCGGAAACTACGCCTTCATGAAATGCAACTGGGGAGCCGACTACACCGACCCCGAAACGTTCACCAAGCCGTTTGACGAAAGCAACGACTTCAATTTCTGGTACCGCGGCGACGGCGAAACGGCTGCTCTGTTTGCCGAATGGGACAGCATAAGGGCGGAAGCCTGCGGGATAAGCAGCGATAAGGTGGCGAGGTATTCGCGTTTTGCCGACGCGGAAAAGCTGCTGATAGATCATGCGGTGGCAATACCCATCAGCGTGGATTGCTCGGGCGGTTATGTGGTATCAAAGCTCGACCAGTACGAAAGCGAATATTCCGCGTGCGGCATAGCATTGCAGCGTTTCAAACTGATGCATCTGAACGATAAGTCGTATGGCATCGAGGAATGTGAGAAGCGTTATAAAAGCTGGCAGGAAAAGCGCAGCGAAATTCGGTAAAAAAGCGCAAAAGCGGCGGCTGCCCGAACAGAAGTATTTTAAACCGCTAACCTTGCGGCAGACAATACAGATCAT
Source organism: Ruminococcus sp. (assembly GCA_024697705.1). Taxonomy (GTDB): domain Bacteria; phylum Bacillota; class Clostridia; order Oscillospirales; family Ruminococcaceae; genus YE71. Next base: position 8,340 of record JAILFF010000307.1, on the reverse strand, counting down.
CGTAAATAAGACCATGTTTGCAGTTATTTGCTTTCATGGTCTTACGTTTTTTCGGACTTTTGTTCTTTTATAAAGTACGATATCAATTAATATACAGACATTTTGCGAACTTATCGGACGAGCCGTTTGAACATATTGACAATCACGCGATTTTCTGTCATCTGCACCATTTTATTGAATCACAGAAGGCGTTTTTTGTGATAATAAAATATGAATTCAATCAAATTTTTATTGACATATCAACATATTTATGATACAATATTATTGTTCATAATTATTTTGCAAATCGACAAAAAAAGGAGAAAGACATGAACATATTTCTTAACAGAGTCAGAAATAACTGCGAAAAATACCCCGACAGGCTCGCTTTTATTGATAATACAAGAGCTATCACTTACGCGGAGCTTTGGAACGAATCCGGAAAGGTAAGCAGATGGCTCACCGAACAGGGCATGGGCAAGGAGGATTTCTGCCTTATCGTGCTCCCGAAGAGCGCGGCTTCTATGGTTTCGGTACTGGGCGTGCTTCGTGCAGGCTGTGCCTTCTGCAACCTCGACAGCAACTATCCCGCCGAGCGAATACTCTATATCCGTAACGATCTCGGCGCCAAGTGCGTGATAGACGAAAACACCTTCAAAAATATTCAGGAGACCTGTCAGCCCTCTGAAGGCTGGGCTGAGAGAGACCCCCACGACGCGGCTTTCGCGATATATACCTCGGGCTCGACGGGCAGACCGAAGGGCGTTCTGCACGAATCGGGCAACGTCGATCTTCTGCTGCTTTCGCTTTATCCCGAACAGGAGGAATACGAGGAGCTTCGCACCTGCCTGACAGCGCCGCTGTATTCGGTGGCTTCGCTGCTGCTCGTCTTCAACTGTATGGCTGTCGCCAGCCGTATGTATATGGTTTCGGAATATCTTCTGCGCGATCTCCGCAGCATGAACAAGTTCCTTATCGACAACAAGATCACCGATACCTTCCTCCCCCCCTCGTACATCAATATCTACCGCGAGCCGAGCCCGTTCCTCCGACACATCATCACGGGAGCCGAAAACGCCGACGGCATTTTCTATGAAAGCGGCACGCCGAGTATCCTGAACTATTACTCGCTCAGCGAAGCAGGATTCCCGCTGCTGATCTGGCAGATAGACAAAAGGTACGAGCATACCCCTGTCGGCGTGCCGTTAGTGCCCGGCATCGACCTGCATCTTATTGACGAAAACGGCAAGCGCGTAGAAGGCGCCGGCGAAGGCGAGATATGCTTCACGAACCGCTTTGTGCGCGGCTACATAAATCTGCCCGAGGAAACGGCAAAGGCTTTCCGCGGCGAGGTATTCCACACGGGAGATATCGCAAGACGCGATGAAAACGGGCTTTATTACTTCATAGGGCGTTCGGACTTTATGTTCAAGATCAGCGGCAACCGCGTTGAGCCCTCCGAGATAGAGCTGGCGTTCAGAAAGCTCACGGGTATTTCGCTCTGCTGCGCCAAGGGCTTTGCGAAAAACGGCAACGACTTTATCTGTCTGTTCTATCAGGGCGACCTTCCCGTAAGCACTGTGAAGATACGCGAGGATCTCGGGAAAACGCTCCCCTTATATATGATACCCTCGCGCTTTGTCAAGATGGACGAAATGCCCGTTACGCCTCTCGGCAAGCTTGACCGCAAGTCGCTGACCCTTCCCGATGAAGAGAAGGAAGTTCGTCCCCCTTACAAGGCTCCCGCCGATGAGGTGGAAAAGAAGCTCTGCAAGGCGATGGAAAAGGCGCTCGACGTAAAGAACGTGGGCGCGGACGACGATTTCTTCCAGCTCGGAGGAAGCTCTATCTCCGCCATGCAGATAGCGGCGGAAGCGGATATCGAGGGGCTCTCGGTAATTGATATCTACAAGGGACACACCGTCAGCGGCATTGCCGAACTGCACAGGTATAATTCTGCATCGGGCGGTCTGACCGTCGAAGAGCGCGAGGAAAGAGCGAGAAAACAGGTGCAGGACTTGACGATCCAGCAGAGTTCGATGTTTGAACGCCAGAATATGTTCCCAACATCGCATCTCCAGACATATTCGTTCCTTATCACCTGCGGAGCGCTTGTGAGCACCAAGCGAATGGTCAATGCGATACATACGGTAATGAAGCATTTCGCAATATTCGGAACGATCTTCGGGAAAAACGAGGACGGCAGCTTCAATCAGCGCTATGACGCCTCCGCCGTGAAACTGCCCGAGGTCGAGAAGGTCAGCCGCGAGGAGCTCGACCGTATAAAGGCAGGTCCGTTCCCTGCGTTTGACCTGTTTGCCGAACCTCTGGTCAGCATAAGGCTTTTAAAGGCGGGCTCGGAACTGAATATCCTGATAGTATTGAACCATATCGTATTTGACGGCTCCAGCCTGCAATTGATAGCACAGGGCATCAAGAACGCATATCTCGGAAAGCCCTTACAGACCGATACATATTTCACTTACGTTGCCGAAGAAACTCACCTGTATGGTTTAAAGGTCTGCGATGAGGCAAGAGCGTATTACGAAAAGAATTATGAGGGCATAGACTGGTGTAAGAATATCCCGCAGGACCTTGACGGAAAGGAATTCACCGCGGGGGCGCGCTGGGTCGATACAACGGTAACGCCCAAGCAGCTCGAAAAAATGGAAAAAAGAACGGATATCACACGCGATATGATGTTCGGAGCGGCTATTCTTCTGTCGCTTGCAAAGCTTGGCGAAAGCGACAAGGTGCTGCTCTCGTCCTGCTTCCACGGACGCACCGACAGCATAAGAAAGTACGCCAACGGATTACTGGCGAGGACTCTCCCGATAGCAGCCGATCTTTCCGAGACCGAAACGCTTGCCGACCTTTACGCCGGGATAGTAAAGCAAAAGGAAGAGGGCATCGCTCACAGTATGTACGACTGGTGTACGAGGAAAAACCGTTTGTACGAGAACGAATCGATCTACTATATTTACGAAACTCCCGAGATGTCCGACCGCGGGCTGATAAGCAGTCTCGGCGTCAAGGTGAGCCTGCTCAACAGTCATTGGGATAAGAACTGTTTTATATCTTCCGTGGCTGTGTTTGAGTACCCCGAAAGCTTAGGTATGAATATAACGTATGCAGCCGATCTGTTCAGCAAGGAAATGATCGAGAAGTTCGTCGAAACGTACTTAGATCTGATATACAAGCTGCTTGCCGTCGAAGACCCGTCGGAGGTAACGATCGGCGAGCTGCTCGGCTCGGCTAATCATTTAGTCGGCGCCAATGCGTGGCAGACCTGCTGACGCTTTCCGATAATACATACAATAATAACCAAACAGGGGGTGTTGCGGCAGCAGCACCCTCTTATCATATCCTTTTCGGTTTGTTCCTTTCTATTTTCCGATCATCTGTTCGGCTGTTCTGCCCGACGCTCTGTTGAACCGCCCGAGACGGCTGAGACAGCCATAATCCCCCACCGAAACTATGTTCACTCGCTCCTCACACCCGAACGTCACCCGATAGCCGAGCTCCGTCACAAGCTCCTCTGTCTCGTCGCTGCAAAAACCGTAGGGATATACAAGCGTGATCGGCGGCTCGCCCGTCACTGCGCCGATTATCCTCCGCGAACGGTCGAGGTCGCTCCACAGCATACGCCGATAGTCGCCCTCGCTTTCGCCCGGCTTTCGCAGCACTCCCCGCCTGCGGGAAAGATCGTGCAGCGAATAGGTGTGGTCGGCGATCTCGACCCTGCCGCTAAGAAAGCACGTTTTCAGATTGTCGGCGTCCATGTAGGAATACACGCGGCTCGGCGCTTCCTCCGAAGCCGCCTGCTCCGTCCATGAAGTAACGGGCGCGAACACCGCCTTCATGTCGTACTTTTCCAGAAGCGGCAGCGCGTAGTAGAAATTATTGTAACAGCCGTCGTCAAAGGAAAGCACCACGGGTCTTTCGGGAAGGTCGCCCTCGCCGTCAACAAAGCGCACCAGCTCGCCGCAAGTCACGGCAGTCATGCCGTTTTCCGAAAGATAGCGAAGATCGGCTTCAAGCTCATCCGCGGTGACGACGTAATCCCCGACAAGCGAAGGGTCTCCGACTACGCTGTGATACATTATAACAGGCAGCTCCCGCGAGCCTTCTTCAATCGCTTCGGCTGCTTCGGCGCGGACGACCGCTCCTATCAGCAGCGCTCCGACAGCGGCAAGCGCCAGCGTCGCCCCAAGGCACTCCGCCTTGCCGAGCTTTATCGTCTTGTACATAGGTCTTACCTCCGAATTCAAAGATATTTTTTCTGCATTTTATATGCCATATTTTCTATGTAAAAAAAATCGGATTTATTCCAAAAAATCAAAATTCCCTCTTGTATTTTTTGTTTAAATCTGATATAATATAGTATAGAGCCGCAAACGGTTTAAATTCTCGGAAAAGTGAGGCTATGTACATGAAATATCTGAAATCAAAAATACTGGTCGCCATGCTCGCGCTGATGATCATTACATTCGGATCGCAGGTCTTCGTCTTCCGCTGGTTTATACGGACGATCAGCTCGTCCATGCTTACCAACTCTATGGAAACACTTTCCACGCAAGCGGCGTCGAATTTCGACTACATTATTAACGATTCCGTTGCCGAGTTCAAAAACGTCGCAACAAGCTCCGATTACGCGCAGATGTTTTCGGAGGAATACAAGCTTCAGATGCTCACCTCGCATTTTGACGGCGACCCCACTATCGCAAGTATCGGCATATACAACCCGGACGGAAAGATCACTGCAAGCACCAACCCGATCTGCTCTACTCTGCTGAATTCCGACGACATTAAGGAATGTGCCGAGCGCGACACGGCAATGGTAACAAACGTCTACGAGCATGAAAATAAGAATTATTTTGCGGTAATCGTGCCGCTTGACAACGGCGACCGCGATGTTATCTCGGCGGCTGTCATCAGCTGCGAAGCCATAGATCAGAAGCTTGCGCAGCTCACGCAGGACACCGCTACCGAGATATTCGTGATAAACAGCGCCGGCAGAGTGCTTTTCCTGGGCAACGAAAAACAGGTGCGTGTCAATCAGAACCCTGTCGAGCTTGCCAAAACAAACGACTCCGTTAAGGGACTTGCGCAGGCGCTCTCGACCGCTATTCACGGCAGAAGCGGCTCCTGTACTTATGTGAACAACAAGACCTCCTACACAATGGGCTACGAAAATGTTTCCTACTTCGATTCCACGCTGATAACTGTCTCCGACAGCGGCAGGTACGAATCGGAATCCTTTCAAAAAGGTTCTTCGCTGGTCGCCGTTAACGTTTTATTGCTGTTTCTTCTCACGCTGCTTTTTGCCAATTATTTTTCTTCGAGTATTTCCAAGCCTATCGCTCTTACCACCGAGCGTCTCCGCAAGCTGGCAAACGGCGATACCTCGTCTTCCGTTGACGTATGGAACTCAAAGGACGAGCTGGGCGTTCTGTCCAATTCTCTCGGCGAGACGGTCTCCTGTCTGCGCCTTTACATCAACGTTATCAAGCACGGTCTGGAGCAGATCTCACGCGGCAACCTTACCTACCGCATGACCAGCGGCTTCAAGGGCGATTTCTCGCAGATCGAAGACACCTTCAACAGCATTTTCGATCAGCTCTGCAATACGTTCGATTCGATCAACCACTCCGCCGAGCAGGTGACGAGCGGCGCCGTTCAGGTAGCAAACTCGGCTCACTCGCTCTCACAGGGCGCGACTCAGCAGGCAAGCGCCATAGAGCAGCTTTCCGCTACGCTTTCCACGGTTTCCGATCAGGTCGTGCAGAACTCCGAAAGCGCCCGCGGCGCTTACAAGATCGTTGACGACAATTCCCGCGCCATCGAGGACTGCAACACCGATATGAACAATCTCCTTGACGCGATGCAGCTTATCAGCACCACCGCGGAGGAGATCACGCAGATACTCAAGGCGATAGATGAGATTTCTTTCCAGACGAACATTCTTGCTCTCAATGCCGCCGTTGAAGCTGCCCGCGAGGGTTCAAAGGGCTTCGGCGTGGTTGCCGACGAAGTTCGCCGCCTTGCCGCAAGAACTGCGGAAGCCGCCAAGCAGACCTCCGCGCTTATCGACAAGACCTCCGACGCCGTTACACGGGGTCACAGCATAGCGGTCAAGACAGCGGATTCTCTCCGCGAGGTCGAGGAAGGCTCGGCGCAGATCTGTCTGCTCATGAGGAATATCGCCGACGCTTCTTCGGAGCAGTCCGACGCTATCCTCCAGATCAACACGGGCGTAGATCAGATAAGCGACGTAGTTTCCGCAAACACCGCGGCGGCTATCGGTTCCGCCTCCGCAAGCGAGGAGCTTTCGGGACAATCGCTTATCCTTAAGAATATGATAGCCAAATTCAAGCTCTACTCGGGTACGCCGACGCAGACGGTGCAGAAAACTGCCGTACAGCAGCAGATAAAAGCACCTGCTCCCGCCGCGCCGTCGGGCGAGATAGATTACGATTTCAGCATAGAACCCGACGAAGCAAAGCCCGCGGCAGTTCCCCCAAAGCCCGAGCCTGTTCCCGAGATCATGCCCGATCCCGCTGCCGGCCACTCTTCCACGGCGGCTGCCGAGGCTAAGGCTCAGATTGACCGCGTCAAGAACATCTTTATGAAGACCGACTCCGACGAAGAGGACGAAGACTTCTATGAAGACGTAGCGGGGCTCTTCACCGATGATGAGGAGGAAAATGCCAGCAAGTCTAAAAAGAACGGCAAAAACGGCGACGGAGACATGACAAAATCCAACCAGCTTCTGTCGCAGCTCTTGAAGAAAAAGGACAGCGACGATCAGCCTGCCGAAAACGGCGGAAAGAAAGACATTTCTGCGCTGTTCAAGATCGACGACGACGACGACAAGTATTGATAACAGTCAACATTAGCAAATTTATTTGACGGGAGGATACAGAAAATGAAAAGACGCATTGGAATTCTTACGAGCGGCGGCGACTGCCCCGGACTTAACGCGACGATTCGCGGCGTGGCAAAAGCCTGCTACGAGCAATTCGGCAGCGAGGTCGAGATCATCGGTATTCAGGACGGTTACTCGGGACTCATCAACAATCAGTGCAAGCTGATGCAGCCCAATGATTTCTCGGGCATACTTACCACGGGAGGAACGATCTTCGGCACCAAGCGCACGCCTTTCAGGGAGATGCGCGTTATCGGCGAGGACAACGTGGACAAGGTCAAGAGCATGAAGAAAACCTACAAGGATCAGAAGCTTGACTGCCTGCTGACGCTGGGCGGAAACGGCACGCACAAGACCGCGAACCTGCTCTCGGAGGAGGGGCTGCACGTAATCGGACTGCCCAAGACGATCGACAACGACATCTGGGGGACAAGTGTGACATTCGGTTTCCACACCGCAGTTGACATTGCCACCGACGTTATCGACAGACTGCACACCACGGCGAACTCTCACGGACGTATTCTTGTTGTCGAGATAATGGGCAACAAGGCGGGCTGGCTGACGCTGTACGCGGGTGTTGCTGGCGGCGCGGACATGATCGTTATCCCCGAGATCCCCTACGACATCAGCAAGCTGGCTGCCGCGTGTGAAAAACGCGCCAACGAAGGCAAGGGCTTTTCGATACTCGCCGTTGCCGAGGGTGCCATGGACACCGACGAAGCCAAGATGAAGAAGAAGGAACGCGCAAAATCGCGTGCCGACGCGGGACTTACGACTGCATCAAACCGAATTGCAAGCGAGATTCAGACGATGACAGGGCTTGAAACGAGGGTCTGCGTTCCGGGACATATGCTGCGCGGAGGAAGCCCGAGTGCCTACGACCGAATTCTTGCGACGCAGTTCGGCGTTTACGCGGCGCAGCTTATCAAGGAAGAAAACTATGGCATGGCTGTTGCGAAGGTCGGCGATGTAATTACCGCAAATAAGCTGAAGGACGTTGCGGGAAAGACCAAGTTTGTTCCCGAGGACGATCAGATGGTCAAGACCGCCCGCGAGATTGGTATTTCGTTTGGTGACTGACATGATGTTCGATACAGGCTCGATATCCTTTTTGCGAAATCCGTGGGGCGACGAAAGCCTTGTCGATATCGTAAGGGCGGCGACTATCTGCGACGATGACGAGCGGATAATGTCTATCATGCGTTACGCGGAAATGCCTGAGATGAAGGTCGATCTGCTTTCACCCGCCGACGATCTTTTTGGTCATTTCCAGCGTTACAATCCCAATCTCTTGGTAATTCCTACTGAGCTGCTCGGCGAAGATTTCTTAGCCGAGCTTACACTCAGGCTAAGCGAGCAGGCGTCAGAGATGCCGTTTCTTGTGATTATTGGAAACGAACCCGACCCGATGGTCCAACAGCTTACAGAGTGCT
>JAILFF010000240.1 GCA_024697705.1 Ruminococcus sp. | reverse complement strand
AGACGATTATAGCCTCTGACCAGTATTCCTGATTGTAAATGTCCGTAAATCTGTACAGCAATCTCACCTTGCCGCTGCCGACATCGGTGTTCGTGATCTTAAGATCGCCGTTTACCGTGATCGTTGTGCCGAGAGGATAGGTGTCCTGATAGCTGCCGTCGTAGGTGTAATAATCGCAGATAAAGTCGAGCTTGTCGCCTTTTTGAAGCTCTGTCATCGACTTAGCTATCGTATCGGTCTCGCCGCCGACATATTCGTCGGTAACTCCCGCAACAATGCCCTCGGGGTGTTCGTTGTCAAAACGGAGTATAAGGCTTGCTCGGTCGCCGTTGAGCAGCACGGGAACATAGCCCGAGATCACGTATTCGCCGCCTCCAAGCTCGGTAGTGTCGGTTCGGAAATAGCTGACAGGCTGATCGTTTATGGAGATCCAGTCGCGGTCGGTGTCGGCTATAAGCTTGTTTCCTTCAAGGGTGAACAGATTATCGAGACCTAAATTGACATAGCCCTTGCCGTCATCATAGAACATATTGAGGTCGGTATCGTGTACAAGCTCCCACTGGCTTTCGGACAGCTCGATCACATATTTGCCGTCCTCCTGACGCCATGTCAGAGCCGAAGGGTCAAAGTAGTTAGCCGAGATATAATCAGCCGTTTCCTGCTCGGAAAGCGGATTGTCGCTTAAAAAGTTCGTGTTGCCGCCGTCAAGACTGTCGATGCTTCTGTCCGATCCCGAAAGGAAACCGTTAAGCAGCTGACCGATAAGCTCGGCACCGCCGCTTCCGCCGCCAAGATCGAAGAGCGACTGCACGGGCGACTGCGTACCGCCCGTCGCCGCCTGACCGCTCGTTTCAATGCTCGCAAACTGCTTTATCGCCCGCGAGTATTCGTCGTTCATGCCGATAGCCTGATAGGTGCTGCACGCTCTGTCAACGTATTTGGTCTTATTGTACGGGAAGAAAATGGAAACGCCGTAAGCCTTTGTCATGTTACGCGAGGTGAGGTTGTACTTCACGGCGCCCTTGACCGCGTCGCCCAGTGCTTTGCCCTCAGCGGTGTTCATCCTGTCGGAGAGATCGACAAGATCGACCTGATCTATCTTGCTCGATTTGGCAAATTCCCGCGTTCCGTAACGGGCGTTTGATACGGTCTTGTAATCCTTTTTGGTGATTATATCCGTAACCGAGCGCGAGAATCCCGCAAGCTTGTCCGGAACGGTATTGGTAAATTCCGCAAGGTCGATGACCGAAAGCGTAGTATCCGAGCTCGGGCAGCGCTTTGCGCACTGATCCACAAAGCCGTCAACGATCATCTTTCCGACGTCGATAGTCGCCATCGAGGTATCCTTGCCGAGAGCCGTCAGCCATTCGGTGTAGTACCAGCCGATGCCGGGCTCAGTCTCCTCAGAAGCTATCATATAATCGGCGTGTTCGCCGAGAGCAAGCGCTGTTTCGGCAGTAGCCATAAGGCAGGCGTCGAATCCGATGAAGTCGAACTTCACGCCGCCCGCTCTGAGCGCCGCCGCGATGCCGTCTAACCCCATCGAGCCCGCCTGAGAATTCTTTTCATCGTAGCCGAAGCCGCTCACCGAGCCGCCGCCGTGATCCCAGAAGATAAGCTCATTGCGGTTGGCGGGATAGTTCTTCGCGCAATACTTGATAAACTGAGCCAGTGCCGAAGGGTCGGTCATAGCCTTGTTCCCCATGTCGGATTCGAGCTGACGCAGCTTGCCGTTTTCGAGCTTGTATATCTGATTGACGGAATTGCTGATGCCGCCGAGCTTCCACTGCTTGCAGCCGCCCGTATAGATGATGATATCCACATTCGAGCCGAGCGTCGCGGCTGCCATTTCCTGAATATCCGCCGAAGCCATGCCGTGCTTGGATTCAAGGTCGGTGCCGCACATATACATCATGATCGTCACCTTGTCCTGACTGTTTCCGAGCATTTGCAGATACTTGGGGCGCGAGCCTTCCGCAACGGTACGGTCTACCTCGCCGAAAGCAGGTGCGGAATATCCAGAGCTGCCCGCGGCGGTACTGCCCTGCGATGTGCCGCTGTCGGGGAGAGAGACACTGCCGCCGCCGCCCAAGAATTTCAGCAGCGCAACGACTATTGCGATCAGTCCGATTCCGCCGCCGCCGATAGCCGCTTTGCTCACTCCGCCGCCGCTTCCGCTGCCGCCGTGAAAGCCTCCGCTGTTACCGACAGGTCCCGTACCGAGACCGTTTTCTCTTCTGTGAACGCCGCTGCCGCCCGACGAAACTGTTTTCTGTCTTGCACGCGGTCTGTTATTTTCAGGCATAATTATCCTCCGCTTTCTGAATAAAAGTATTTTACCTATATATTTTACAATATATTGAATAAAATGTCAAGCTTTTTTTCACCCGCATTTTTTGCAGACTACCGTAACATTCATAATTCCGTCCGAATCGTCCGCGAAGATATCGCCGCCCATTTCCTTCATAAGACGCGAACAGATATACAGCCCGAGTCCGCTGCCCTGACGGCTGCCGACATTCGAGCCGCGCCAGAAGCTTTCAAAGATGTGTGTCATTTCCTGATCGGACAAAGTGCATCCGCTGTTTGATACGGTTATAAGCCGACTGTCCTCCTCGTCGGAAAAGCTCATTGAGATCGTTTTGCCGTCGCCGTATTTTATGGCGTTCTCGAAGATGTTCTGCAAGACCTCTTCGAGCCTGTCGGGGTCGCCCGAGATAAGGCAGTCGGAAAAAGTGCCGACGGTAAACTCCGTTCCTGTCAGCTTCAGCTTGTCGGAATAGTAAGCCTTTACCCTTTCGATCACCTGCGAAAGGTAAAAATCGGTCAGCTTTATCTCAAAGCTCATGAAATCATTGTTGAGATTATTTATGATCTCACCCAGAAAGCCCTCGATCTCGTCGGCTCTTGCTCCTATATTTACTGCCGCTTCGATCTGCTTTTCTTTATCGGAAAACAGCCCTCGTGACAGCGCTTTTGAATAAAGCTTTATCGCCGAAAGCGGAGTTTTGATGTCATGTGAAAGCGAGAGCAGCAGTGTTTTTTCCTTGCGGGCGCGTTCAAGCTCGGAAGTTTTTGTGCGTTCAAGCTCGCTGCGGAGCATATCAAGTCCCCAGACAAATTTCCCGAATAGCCTGCTGCGGTTCTCTTTGAGCGGCTCGGAAAGATTGCCCTTTGCCAGCTGATACGGCATATCCCGCAGACGCGAGAACTGTTTCAGCACGTTCTGCCTGATGTAGACAAGCAATCCCATGATGACCATGAGCAGCCCGAGCAGCAGCCCGTCGGCAAGCAAGGCCGTTTCTTTAAGACCGTTATAGCGGCGCTCGGTGTAGTCGATGCGGTAGAGCCTGCCGTTAATCTCGCGCACTAAGTATTCGCTGTCGTGGTCGAAGAAGCTGCTGTCCGAATTATCGTACTCATATACGCCCGTTACCTCCGTAAAGCCTTCAAGCGAGAGCATTTCGCCGCGAAGTATCATCTGTTCGGCACGGTTGGCTTCGACAAGGTACTGACGGCTTTCGTTCCCGCGTTTCAGGAGCTTAATATCTATTACGGCGATTATGATAAGCATTATCAGCGGAATGGCTATTAGCAGGCGGTCGAAGGTCTTCATTTGCGAAGCTCACCTCATTCCCAGCGGTAGCCCTTGCCCCACACGGTCAGTATATGCACGGGAGCCTTCGGGTCGTCCTCGATCTTCTGACGCAGCCACTTGATATGCACGGTGAGGGTCTGCGGCTCCGATTCGCTGTCGCTGCCCCATATCCTGTCGAACAGCAGGTCTTTTGTGAGGGTCTGTCCCTTGTTGGTGATGAGCATACGAATCAGCTCGAATTCCTTTGCCGTCATCGCAAGCGGTTTGCCGCCCTTTGTGACCGTACCCTGCGAGATATTGAGCGACAGGTCGCCTTCGGTAAGAACGTCGAGCGCCAGTCTGCGCTTGAAGATGCCCTTTATCTTTGCGATAAGTATGTCGATATCGTAGGGCTTTTCGATATAGTCGTCGGCGCCTAAGATTATCCCCGAGAGCTTGTCCTCCTTGTCACAGCGGGCGGTGAGTATGATTATCGGCGTGTTCTCCTTCTCGCGTATCCTCTTGCAGACCGCGAAGCCGTCCATTCCGGGCAGATTTATATCAAGCAGGACAAGCCTTGCCCCGTATTTTTCATACAAGGACAAGGCTTTTTCTCCGTTTTCAGCCGTACTTACGACATAGTTTTCGGCTCTTAAGAACTCGCACAGAAGTCCGCTCAGCTCAGTGTTGTCTTCAACTATCAGTATATCTACCATTTAAGCACCTCTCTTTCGGCGTTATCCTCTAAGCCGGATAGAAGCTGTAAGCCGGAAATCAGAGGGCTGTGACATATAGCCTATAAACCTCCGGCATCTGACTTACCAGCCCATTTCGAGCAGCCAGTTATTCAGAGCGCGTTCTCTGTCACGAATTGGCAGGCTCTTATCTATATTATACTCTCCTTTTATGTTCCCGTCAACTATATAGAGGATCCTTGTGCATTTTGCCGCGACTTTTGCGTCGTGTGTGACGAGCATAACGGTCGTTCCCTCGTCGTTGAGCTTAGTCAGCTCGTCCATTACCTCTTCGGAGGAAGTGCGGTTCAGAGCGCCCGTTGGTTCGTCGGCGAAGATCATCTGCGGTCGGTTTATCATGCTTCGGCAGATGCAGGCGCGCTGGAGCTGTCCGCCAGAGACCTCGTTGATATCGTTGTCGGCGGTCTCGCCGATACCGAGCTTGTTCATCAGCTCGCGGGCGCGGCTGACGGTTTCGCGGCGGGTCTCCTTTATCTTGCTGCTCTTCACGGCGGGGAGTATGATATTATCGAGCACCGAAAGATTCTTCATCATGTACATCTGCTGAAAGATAAAGCCCATATCGTCAAGGCGCATTTTCGCAAGCTCGTTTTCCTTAAGGCTCGCCATATCCTTTCCGCAGAACGTCACCTGACCCGCTGTCATTTTGTCCATACCCGAGACGGTATAGAGCAGAGTGGATTTTCCCGAGCCCGATGGTCCCATAACGGCGACCATCTCGCCCTCCTCCACCTTGAAATTCACGTTTCGGAGCACGTTGTTCTGTCTTTTGTTTACGATATAGGTCTTGCAGAGGTCTTTTACGTCGAGTACGCAGCTGTCTGTATTTTTCATGATCAGTATCTCCTTTCGGGTGAGTAAGTCTGAGTGAATGTTCGTTGGTCTGATAATCGGCTGATTTCATCAACAAAGCTGATGCTAACGCCGTATTATCCATCGCTCCCTAAATATATAAATTCGTGGATAACACGGAGAAAATCGCGGTATTACGTCGTTTTACCGTATTATCCACATGGATAACACGAGGGAGTTCAGCTCGGTTCACAGATGTGATTGATGGTTTTTACAGGTAATTATCACCGTGTTATCCACATGGATAATACGTAAACCCTACGGTATTACACACTTTTTACCGTGTTATCCACGAAATAAATTTGTCTGTGGGAATGTGGATATTTCGTGCAGTCATCTGCGACGATGCATTATTCAATATTCGATGTGTCCGAAGCCTTTATCCTGCCTGTGCCGAGCGCTGTGAAGAACGTGCCGCCCATTACCGCCGCAAGCACCGCTGCGGGGAATATCACAAACGATTCTACCCTGTTGTGCGCGTAGGTAAGCCCCTTTAATATGCCCATAAGACCGAACATCGGGTTCATGATAAGCTCCGTCATCGGGTCGCTGATGATCGCCGCCGTCACTATCGAGACCGTTCCGATAAGCAAGAACCGCAGCAGATGTATGCCTATCACCGAACGGCTGCCGAAGCCCATCGCCTTCATAAGCGCTATCTCCGACTTCTCCTTCGAGATAAACGACCTTTCGAGCAGCACGCTCATCATTACGATTATTATCATCGAAACTATCATCGTAAGGTTCTTTGCGCCCTTTACGGCTTCCGTTGCCTTTGTGCAGTCGGCAACGTAGCCGCAGGCGTCGAGAACGTCTTTCGTGTCGTAAATGTTCATCAGCGTCTTAATGCGGCTGTCGATGGTCTTCTCGTCGGGAGCGTCGTCAAAGTCTATCTGGAAATGCATCGTGCCGTTAAAGCCGCTTGAAGGCAGTTCAGCCGATTCGTGGAACCTTCCGCACATACCGAGCTGACTGAACGAATCGTACAGCGCCGAAACTATATATTCCTTCTGCTCGCCGCCGACCGTGAGCTTCACCTTGTCGCCTATCGTAACGCCGAGCTCATTGGCAAGCGGCGTGCCGAGAGCAACCTCGTTATCGTACATGGGAGCCGTGCCCTCGTTGTAATAGTAGTCGGTGGTCTTTGTTCTGCTGCAATACATGAACCTTGCCTGAGCGGTAGAATCTCCGTATGCCGCCGAAACATTGTACATCTCTTCGGCGTGAACCCGACCCGGCATACCGTTTTCGGCAAGAGTGCTTTCCATTTCGCCATATATGTCGCCGATGGTCTTGCTGCCGTTTTGTATATTCATAAGCTCACTGTTCATATTGATATAGATATCGCTGTTAGTCTGCGAAATAAGATACATGAGTTTGTCGCTGCCGAGCGTTTCGGCTGTATTTGAAAGCACCATCACAAGCACCGTACACAGCGTGAACACAAGCGTAAGTACCGCCGACTGCTTCGGACTGCTGATGATATCATTAAGCGAGATAAATCCGGAAGTGCCGAGCCTGCTTTTTCCGAGACTCATCATGCTGTGCTTTTTGAAGCGTTCGCCCGTCTGACCGTTCCTTACGGCGTCGATGGGTGAGAGCTTTTTGATCTTCGCGGTACAGCCGTAGCAGAAAAGCACGATCATCGCTACTACAACGGCGGAACAGGCAAGTCCGATAATAACGGGGTGGTCGTTTCCGAGGACCATATCGCCGCTGGCAGAATCAAGCAGCATTCTGCCAAAAGGTATACCCGCGAAAAAACCGATCACAGAGCCGATGATAGCTATCCCCGCGTATTTCAAAAGGTAAAGCCCGCGAATAGAGCTGTTTTTCATGCCGATAGCTTTCATTACGCCTATCTCGCGGAATTCCTCCGTTATGGTAAAGCCGATAGTGAAACGCACCACCACAAACGATATGATTATGAGGAAAACGCTGACCGCCATTACTATCCCTGCCACCGAAATTGTTATCAGAAACGTTGACTTAACAAGCGTCCTTGCGGCGGAGAATCTGACATTTCCCGCGTCCTTAAGCACCTGCTCGACCGCCTTTACATCGTCTGCGGAAACGATGTATATCCCCATGCGGCAGGCGGCACGAACTTCGTCATTATCATAAAGAGTGCCGAAATCGGCGGGATTTACGATAAAGCGCGGGATACCTACCATATCGCTGCCGAGAACAGCGTCCTTGCAGAGACCCGCAACTTCAAGCGAGAGCTTTTCGCCGCACAGCTCGAAGGTCACGGTATCACCGACTTCAATGCCCGCGTTTTTCATCAGGGAATGAGTAATATACACCTTGCCCTGTTCGACCTCAGTGACAGGAGCGTTGTTAGCGTCAAAGCAGTTTATCACCGTATCATTGACAGGGACGATGACACCGATATTTCCGAAATGCTCGGGTCTTATCCCGTTTACCTTTACCGATTCGGGGATACATGAGATAACGCTTTCTCTTTTCCATGAGGTGATCTCCTCCGACTTGTCGAGCAGCTCTCCCAGCGGAGCGCAGCTGTCGGGCTCGCCGACGAACGCCACATAATCTTCCATACCCGCCATATCGAGAAAGCGGTCTATCCCTCCGATTATCGAGATGATATTGCTCACACTCGATGAGAAAAACATCGCCGAGAGTATCACGAACAGCAGTATTATCATGTTCATTGTCTTTTTGCGTTTAAGGTCTTTCTTTAATATTCTGAGATACATATACATCGCCTTCCTTTCTCTGATATAATTCTACCATAGAATTTATTAAATAATCCTTAAACGCATCGCGGCTTTCAGACAGTGCAGAATGAGTATGAGCAAAAACGACCGGAGACCGACGCATAAAAACGCCGGTCCCGATAGGTTCATTAATACTTCACGACTCTTTTTGAAATGCCGAGAATATAGATCAAAAGCGCCAATACCGCCCAGATAGCCGTGTAAATAAGCAGCGGCATTATATACGTTCCGTGAGTGAGTATCAGTCCGACAAGAACGGATAATACCGTTACGGCAAGCAATATAAGCTTTGAAAGCCTGTATTCTGCCGCCGAAAGTACGGTGGTTTTGCGGAGGCTTATCAGCCTGAACGGAATGATAAGCAGCAGGCTTATTAAAATTATTACGATGGCATAGATACCGTACAAAAGAAACCCAAGCAGCGAATTGATTCCGTACCCGAACAGCTGAAACAGCGGGGTAAAATCCGAGCCGTCGATCTGTACGTCCATGTTTTCGGTATCGACAATATGCGCGTGGGCGCCCGAGCTGTACAGCGAAAAGGCATATCCTGCGGAAAAGTACGCGAGTATCAAAAGAATGATGACGAATACGGTTATTCTGATCTTTGCAGTTCTGTCCATGATAGATCCCTCCTGTTAATTTTTGGGGAGATATGTTCTCCATTCTGCGCGTTCGGCTCTTTCCGCGGTTATTTTTGCGGGGTACTGCCCGATGTATCCGCCCTCCTGTGCCCTGAACTGGAGATAGAACGTGTCCTTGCCGTTAATTTCCGCTCTTCCGATATATACAAAGCCGTCTGTGAACCCGCAGTCCTTCAATGTTTTTGCCAAAGCCGCGTCACCTTCCGCGCCGAAGGAGTTTCCGTCGAGCGGCAGACCTTTTTCGGAAGCCGCCTGTTTAAAGCTGCCGTTTTCAAAAACCTCATTCTCGGAGATTCCTTTGCACTCGCAGTCGGCGATGTATTCCGCCGCTGCGTTGTAGGCTACCTTTGCGGCGGTGTTCATCTCGTCAAGGCGGAAAAGGTGTTCCGAGTCTCTTCTTATTTCTTCGGCGGTCATGTTTTCATTCGGGGCGTTTTTGATGTAGATATTGCTTATCAGAACGCTGCTGCCCGAATCGTATATCCCGACTATGCATTGGTCGAGTTCTGCCTTGATCTTACCTTTGTAAACGGTGACATAAAACATGGCATACGATCCGATATCATTGGTGCTGTATTCTTCGATATCAACGGAGTAAACAGCGCCGTCTCCGTCAGAGAGCTTAAGCTCTTCTGCGTCATATCCGTATTTTTCTTTCCTTTTTATGAAGTAAGCAAACGGCGAGGAGTCGTTATCGAAAAGAATGGAAGTATCTTCGATCGTAAGCTTTTCTGCCGAATCGTCGAGAGCCTCGCGCAGCTTGAGCTTATAGGTCTCATCGTTCATATCATCAGGCTTATTTTCAAACAATTCCTTTTTATCCTCTAATACTGATTCATCGCAGGCGAGTAAAGCAAGAACATATAAGCCCTCCTCGGGAGCGTCAAAATCAAAATCGCCGCTCGTTAATGTGTTTATCATACCCTCGCTTTTGAGCAGTGCGGGGAAATTCACCGTGTCAAAATAGCGCTGTTTGTCGCTGTCTATGACCGCGTTGTACTGTTCGGCGGCAAGCTCGGTCATTCGGTAAAGGGTCTCCTTGTCGAATGTAAGATCGCTGTCGTTGATGATAATGCAGTTATCGTCGTTGATATGGATCTTGTCATCGGACGCGGGAGCTTCCGTCTTTGTTTCTTTGATGGTGGTTTCGGCGACAGGATCGACAGACGAAATATCGGTCGTGATCGTTTCGGAAGAACTGTCAGCCGTTTCCGCTTCGGACGAGCTCTCTGTGATAACTGTTTCGGCAGTATCCGTAACCGCCGCGGCGGGAGTTTCTTCCCCTATCTCTCCGCAGGCGGTCGCGGTACATAATGTTAATGCTGCCAGAAATGCTAAGGCTCTGTTTCTTTTCATAATATTTTGCCTCCCTTATGTTTTTCTTTTGTAAATATATTATACACCTTTCACAGGCGCATGAAAAGATGTCATAAGTCATTATTTCGAGTGACAAATGTAACTTTTTGTAAGAACAGAGCAATAATACAGACCTATCCTCCCGCAGGCTGACAGGTCTGTATATTAATAATGATTCGTTAATCGTAAGCTGTTCCGGGAAAGAACTTCTCCGCAAACCATACCTTTCCCGCCGTAAAGCTCCTGCCGTTTAAGTATTCAAGGCTGCCCGCGTCGGTAGTGAAGGCGAATGTCAGCCGATAGGAACAGAGCGCCTGCGTTTTGAGCCCGTATTCGCGGTTGACGCGGTTTATCCCGTATTTTCCGTCGCCCAGAAGCGGGAACCCCTCGTGAGCGAAATGAGCGCGTATCTGATGCGTTCGTCCCGTGATAAGATCGGCTTCGACAAGCGCCAGACCGCGTGCTTTATCGTCGGCGATAACGCGGTAATCGGTTATCATCGTCTTGTTGAAGCTGTTTTTCTTGTCCCAGACGGTGACGGTCTTGGTTTTCTCGTTTCGGCTGTGATAGGCGGTAAGTCTTCCGCTGCGCTTTTTGGGGATACCGACTGTCACGCAAAGGTAAAGCTTTTTAAGCTCGCGGTCGCGAATCTTCTGATCCATAACGCGCAGGGCTTCGGCGGTCTTGGCACAGATCACTATGCCTTCGGTGTTGCGGTCGATGCGGTTGCACAGCGAAGGCGTAAATGAAAGCTCCTTGTCGGGTTCGTATTCGCCCTTAGCCGCAAGATATTTCAGCACGCGGTTGATAAGCGTGTCGGGCGTTCCGCTTTCGTCGCCGTGAACGACAAGTCCCACGGGCTTTTGAAGCAGCAGGATATTCTCGTCCTCAAAGACGATATACAGTTTGTCGCCCGCCGACATAAAACTTCGGCTGTCGCTTTCGCGGACGAAGAACTCGTCGTTAATGTAAAGCGTCAGAACGTCGCCCTCCGCAAGCTTCTGTGCGATGTCAAGGCGTTTGCCGTTTAGCTTTATGCTTTTCTTGCGGATATATTTGTACATGGCGCTGTCGGGCAGAGCGGGACAGGCTTTTTTCAGAAACTTGTCCGCCCGCTGACCCGCGTCGTTCTTACCGATTATAAATTCTTTCATAATGTCCTTTCGGCTGTTTGCTGTTCAGAAGTTTAAGGATACACCGCACAAAGATTGCGTGCAAGATGCGCAGTCAGATTTTTCGTCAGATTGCCTAAATTCGACGCAGGCTTGCTGACGCAAGTCAAGGAGAATTTGGGTAATATGACGGAAAATATGCAAGCAGATTGTGCGCAAAGCCGTCAG
>JAILFF010000236.1 GCA_024697705.1 Ruminococcus sp. | reverse complement strand
GGATTTGATCTCTGTTTCCCGATTCTCATTATTACTGTTGTTACGTTTTTTCCTGCTCATGTAAATGCCCTCCTTCCGTTATGCCCAGCGGCGCTTTTCAAGCACTCTGACGGTGAAGAAAAGGAACACCGCGATAGCGCTTACGAAGAAAAGCACGTTTGAAAGGTCGAACATTCCGTAGGTGAAGCCCGCGTATCTGTCGTAGAACGAAAGTGTTGCGAGCAGCTTTTGCAGCGGCTCCCAATTGACAAGATTTGAAACGAGCGAAAGCATGGTCAGCGCCAGCGTCGAGATAAAGCTCGTTACCGCCGCGACCACCTGATTTTCGGTCAGCGAGCTGCAAAAGATCCCCACCGCGACGAACGAAGCGCCGAAAAGCTCCAGTCCCACGACGTTGCCCGCGATAACGAGCCAGTCAACGGCAGCGTAGCCCGACACGATAATTGCGTAAACGACAGTCACGGCAACAGCGCAGGTGTAAACGAGCAGCGCCGCGAAGAATTTTCCCGCGACGATACCGCCCAGACTCACGGGCGCTGTCAGAAGGCACTGGTCTGTCTTGGTCTTTTTGTCCTCACTCATGGTACGCATGGTAAGAATAGGTATCAGCACCACGAGCAGCAGCATTAATGATTCAAACATCGACGACATATCGGTGCTGCCCGCCTGCAAGGACGAGCTTGCAAAGAAAAACGCCGAAAAGGCGTAAAAAGCCGCCAAAAAGATATATCCTATCGGAGAGGTGAAGTATGAAAGCACCTCGCGTCTGAAAACAGCTCCCATCTCACTGTTCCTCCTTTATATCGCTGCCCTTGGTGAGCCTGATGAATATTTCCTCAAGCGAAAGCTCGGAGTTCTTAAGCTCCATAATCGGGCAGCCAATTTTTGACATAGCAAAGAAAAGCTCGCGGCGGATATCGGTGCCCGTCTCGCACTCAATGCGGTATTCGATAACGCCGTCGCGCTCATTGATCTGCTTGCAGACCTCCACGCCTTCGATATTAAGCACGGCTTTGGCGACTGTCTCGTAATCGCCTTCGATCTGTGCGCTTAAGATATGCGCGCCCGTCAGCCTGTCGGAGAGGTCGTGTTCGGTAGCGTTGGCGACTATCTTGCCCTCGCTGATAACGACGATCCTGTCGCAGACCGCCTGCACCTCGCTCAGGATATGCGAGGAAAGGATAACGGTATGGTTCTTGCCGAGCTTTTTGATAAGCGTTCTGATCTCGATTATCTGCTTGGGGTCGAGACCGACGGTCGGCTCGTCCAGAATAAGCACAGGGGGATTCCCCACGAGCGCCTGAGCCAGTCCCACGCGCTGCCGATAACCTTTCGAGAGGTTCTTGATAACGCGGTTGTAAACGTGGTCGATCTTGACAAGGCTGCAAACGTCGTTCAGGTGAGAAACGCGGGGCAGCTTGCATTTTTTGAGGTCGTAGATGAAATTCAGGTATTCCTTAACGGTCATATCGACGTAAAGCGGCGGTATTTCGGGCAGATAGCCGATATTCTTCTTAGCCTTGATGGGGTCTTCGAGAATATCCACGCCGTCGATAAGCGCCTTGCCGCTCGTAGACGAGATATAGCCGGTAAGCATATTCATAGTCGTTGACTTTCCCGCGCCGTTGGGTCCCAAAAAGCCCAAGATCTCGCCGTCGTTTGCAGTAAACGAGATACCGTCCACAGCGCGTTTAAGCCCGTAATGTTTGGTTAATTCCTGTACCTCTATCATTCTTTTTCACTTCCGTAAGAAAATGGATTTTATTAAAGGGCATGAAAGCCCGTGCTTTTCTATTTTAATACTGTGATGTGACAGTATAGTGATAAATCAGCGAAAAGCGGTTCACGCTCGGCAGGAACGGATTTGAATGTAGCCCGTGAATTGCGCAATTCGTTTGCGAAATATCGCCGGTCTGAACTTCGTTCAGACAGCTCTTTCGCAAATAAAATCGGCAATTTACTTGTTTTCGTACTGACTTGCTGATTTGTTTGCTTGTGCGTTTTTGTTCGATTTTCTCTAAATTGCCGATTTTATTTTGAACCGTACACTTTGCTTTCTCCGAAATGTTTGCTTCCGTCGTGGGCTTTTGCGAGGGGAAACCCTTCTGAAGAAGGGTTATCCCCCACACCCCCTTCCTAAGACTTTTGGTTCTTTTCTTCCTAAGACTTTTGGTTTGTCCTCACTTGTGCCTTAATTCTCGAAATACTGCCTTGCAAACTCCGTGTTGCGCCTTATCTCCGCTTTTAATTCATCAAATCCCGCGAACTTCATCTCGGGTCGCACGAACTCGTAAAACTCCGTCCGTATCGTCTTTCCATATAAGTCGCCCGAAAACCCGATGATGTGCGTTTCAGCCAAAGGCGAATTGTCCCGCCCGACGGTCGGCTTCACCCCTACATTGCAAACGCCCGGATACTCCCGCCCGTCTATTATCACTTTAACACAGTAAACTCCGAATCGCGGCATGATGAGCTCCGCGGGTATCTGCTGATTTATCGTAGGGAAATCCCATTCCCGCCCGAGCTGCGCACCACGCGACACCTCAAGCTCGTAGTAAAATCTGTACCCCAAAAGCGAATTCGCTACCGAAATACCGCCCGATTTTACCAGCTCGCGTATCCTCGTCGTCGAAACACGCTCCCCGCCTATCAGAAACGGCGGGACAACTATCGTTTTAATGCCGAACCCCGCGCAAAGCGCCGAAAGCTCCCCCGAGCCGGCCGTGCCGCCCTTGCCGAAGTGGAAATTCTGCCCGCAGACGACCGCCGAAGCGTGCATCTGCCCGTGAAGCACTTCTCTGACGAACCTCGCGGGGGAAAGCTCCCTCAGATCGGCAAAATCCGCGATAAATACGTACTCGGTGCCGAGCTCCGCGAAGTGCGCGAGCTTGTCGGCGTCGGTAAGTATCGCCCCGCGCCTGCCCTTCGTCGTCACAGTGGACGTTTTGAAGGTAAACACTGCGGGAAGAGCGCCGCTCCCGGCGGCGTACTCCCCCGCCCCGGTGATGACCCGCCGATGCCCGAGATGTACGCCGTCAAATATCCCGAGCGCCACGACAGTCGGCACATCGGGGATATTGTTTTTATCTATAATAACCATTGTGTATCACTTTTTATCCGTTTAATTGTTTATACTTTCCGGCACGTTTTAACGCTTGTTCATGCAATTTAAAACGACCGGCAATAACCCTGCCGCCGCGGAACGAATCCTGCCGTACAAAACAAACATATCCCGCGGACACGCCCCCCCGCGTAGGGGGTCAGAAAAAATTCTTCACCGACACAAATTCGCCGTTTTTCATTCCGCCCAATCCGAGGAACTCTCCGTCTGCGCCGCAGACCCGATAAGTCTCCGCTTCACGAGAAAGCTCCACCTGCTCACGCCGCAAACGCACGCCGTTTTTGTACATCGCCGTTTCACGCTCGCCGAGCCGCGCCTCGGGATATACACGAAAAGCCAAGTCGGTCGGCAGAAGCAGGTCGCTCTCGCGCCCCGCCGCACAGCTTTTCGCTATGCGTTCGAGCGTCAGACACTCTTCAAGCGAAAAACCGCCCGAATACGTCCGCGAAAGCGAGGTCATCACCCCGCCCGCGCCCAGACGCTCGCCGATGTCGTCGATGATCGTGCGCACATAAGTTCCCTTGCCGCAGTCGATGCGAAAAACGCCCTCCCGCGACGCTTCGTCATACGCCGCAAGCTCAATGCTTTCGACAAACACCCGGCGCGGCTTGCGCTCGACGGTCTCGCCCCGACGCGCCATGTCGCAGAGCTTCTTGCCGTCTATCTTCACCGCCGAGAACATCGGCGGTATCTGCATTATCTCGCCCGTGAATTCGAGCAAAACCGCCGTTATTTCATCGGCGCTGACAGATTTGTCACTGCGCGAAAGTATGTTTCCCGTAATGTCGAGGGTGTCGGTCTTTTCGCCCAGACGGAAACCCGCCGTGTAGCTCTTGCGCTTGTCGGGCAGAATGTCGCAGCACTTAGCCGCCTTGCCGACAAATACGGGAAGAACCCCCGTCGCCATCGGGTCGAGCGTGCCGCCGTGCCCGATTCGCCGCGTTTTCAGAAGTCCGCGCAGCTTCGCCACAACGTCGAAGGACGTCCAGCCCTGCGGCTTCATCACGGGGATTATCCCGCAAAGACCGCTGTCCTGATATTTCTTCGCGCTCATTCGCCGAACATCTCCCCGACCGCCTTGATGACTGTGCCGCGAACCTCCTCGTAGCTGCCCGCGATCTCGCAGCCCGCCGCACGGATATGCCCGCCGCCGCCGAACTGCCGACAGAACGCCGAAGCGTCAGCCTTGTCCGTCGTGCGGACAGACAGCTTGAAGCCG
The DNA here is from genome assembly GCA_024697705.1 of Ruminococcus sp. GTDB lineage: Bacteria > Bacillota > Clostridia > Oscillospirales > Ruminococcaceae > YE71. The sequence goes on along the minus strand of JAILFF010000236.1, from coordinate 3,700 downwards.
CCTTTTTCGAGCTCCTTCATCGTGATGCCGATTATCGCTTCCTCCGATTCGAGCGGTATCGAGGCAAGTCCGTCAAATTCCGCGGGGTCAACGCCCGTTTCCTCCATCAGCTGCCTTGTCACGCAGATCATCGCGCACTTACCGTCGAACAGGTGTTCCATATTCGACTTGACCGCCGCTTCGACCTTCATTCTGCCGCGGCTCTTAATATCGAACATACGTCTGTTTACATTGGCAAAGTCGATATTGTAAGCCATAAGCTCGGCGGCTGCGATGTGGGCTTCGGGGGTGGTGTTCTCGAATTTGAAGCAGCCCGTATCGGTCGCAAGCCCCGTGTAGATGCACTTGGCTATGATATCGTTTATCGGCAGACCCGTTTCCTTGATAAAGCGGTAAAGTATCAGCGTCGCGGAGGAAGCCTTGCCGTCCACGATAGTTTCCTTTGCGAAATATTTGTTCGATATATGGTGATCTATGCAGACATCGACCTTCCCCGCATAGCCCATAAGCTCGTCGCCGAACAGCCTTTCGTCTGCGATATCGACGGCGATCACGGTTTTGGGCTCGAACTCGGGCGCGGAATAGCCCTCGTAAAGAAAATCATATCGTGAGGGGAAAGGCTCGCAGTTTACGGCCTTCGCCCGCTTGCCCATATTTTTCAGGACATTCCAAAGCGCGAAACCGCTCCCGACGGTATCGCCGTCGGGGTTGCGGTGCGTGATTATGATATAGTCGTCGTGAGTTTCCAGGTATTCCCTCAGTTCCGTAAAAGTCATTATATCAGCTCCGTTTATCGTCGTCGGACTGTGCTTCGGCGTCCTTTTCGTCAAGCTCGCGGCTAATCGTCTTAAGCTTGTCGAAGATCCTCTGCGAGCTTTCGCCCGAGAGGTCGGCAATAAATTTGAGATCGGGGCATTTACGCAGCCCGAGCACGTTTGATATTTCTCTTTTGAAGATACCGGTAGCGCTTGTAAGACCCTTTACGGCGTCGGCGGTCTGTTTTTCGCCGCCGAAACCCGAAATATACACCTTACAGTAGCTTCCGTCGTTCGAGACCTCGCAGCGGGTAACGGTGAGCTGTTCGCCGCCGCCGATGCGCGGGTCTTTGAGTTCTCTCATTTTTCCGAAGACGATCCGGCGGATATCCTCCGCCATTCGTCCTGCTTTATAGCTTGGCATTTGTTTACCTCCCTATATTAGACCTGTCAATTATAATAAACGTCATTGAAATTGCTGCTTTGCGAACTTCGCAAAAGCATATATGGAACTTTTACTCGTTCTTAAATTGCAAATTCCAATGTCGTTTACTATAACATTATTGACCTACAAGATATTGTAGGGTCGGGGCTTGCCCCGAGCTGTTTGTGTTGTTTTCCGTTCGTATGATCGTGCGAACGGTGTGAACAGCGTCCGTAAACTTCCCGCCGTCCCACCGCAAATCCACACGGGTTTGCAAAACAATTATTGTAGGGGAGAGCATTGCTCGACCGTGAATTTATCCCAACCATGCAATATGATCCCGACCGTCCGCTTGTGAAGAATACCGGGATTTACATGATTTCAGGGATTTGCGTGGACTGCGCTTACGCGCAAACGGGGCGCCGTACCGGGCATTTTTTTGCCTCACTCAGGCTGTTATTCCGAATACTGCTCCATTACATACGCCTCGAAAATGTCGCCTTCCTTGAAATCATTGAACTTCTCAAGCGTGATGCCGCACTCGAAGCTCTCGGCAACTTCTTTAACGTCGTCCTTGAATCTCTTAAGACTCGACATCTTGTCGTCCGCGATGATTATGCCGTCACGCACTACACGGATAAGATCGTTCCTGCCGATCTTGCCGCTCTGTACATACGCGCCCGCTACCGAGCCTACGCCCGTGATCTTGTATACCTGACGAACCTCTACACGAGCCGTATCGACCTCGCGGAACTTCGGCGCAAGCATACCCTTCATCGCGGTCTCGATCTCCTCGATCGCGTCGTAGATTATTCTGTAAAGTCTGATGTCAACGCCGCTCTGCTCCGCCGATGCCTTGGCAACAGGGTCGGGACGAACGTTGAAGCCTACTATGATGGCGTTCGATGCGTTCGCAAGCATAACGTCGTTCTCGCTTACCGCACCTACCGCGCCGTGGATCACCTTTACTCTTACTTCGTCGTTCGAGAGCTTTTCAAGCGACTGACGGACAGCCTCCACCGAGCCCTGAACGTCTGCCTTGACGATGATCGGCAGCTCCTTCATCTCGCCCTCCGAGATCTGGCTGAACAGGTTGTCGAGCGTTACCTTCGTGTAGTGGCTGAACTGCTCTTCCTTCGCCTGCTGCTTGCGCTGCTCAACGAGCTCACGCGCCAGCTTCTCGTCCTCTACGGCGTTGAACTGGTCGCCCGCGCCCGGGACCTCCGCAAGACCCGTAATCTCGACAGGCGTGGAAGGACCCGCCTTGTCTATCGAACGTCCCTTGTCGTTGGTCATCGTTCTTACTCTGCCGACAGATGTGCCCGCAATAATGATGTCGCCCTTGCGGAGAGTACCCTCCTGAACGAGCAGCGTCGCAACGGGTCCCTTGCCCTTGTCAAGACGCGCTTCGATAACGGCGCCCTTGGCAAGCTTGTCGGGATTGGCTTTGAGCTCCTGAACATCGGCAATAAGCAGGATAGCTTCGAGCAGATCGTCGATGCCCATGCCTGTCTTAGCAGATACGGGTATCGCCATAACGTCGCCGCCCCATTCTTCTACAACGAGGTCGTGCTCGGTAAGCTGCTGCTTGATGCGCTCGGGATTTGCGCCCTCTTTATCCATCTTGTTGATGGCAACGATCACCTGAACGCCCGCCGCTTTAGCGTGGTTGATTGATTCTATGGTCTGCGGCATGATACCGTCATCGGCGGCAACAACAAGCACCGCGATGTCGGTGATGTTAGCGCCGCGTGCTCTCATAGATGTGAATGCCTCGTGACCGGGCGTGTCGAGGAAGGTGATCTTGCGGTTGTCGTGGTATACCTGATATGCACCGATGTGCTGCGTGATACCGCCCGCCTCGCCGTCGGCGATGTGCGCGTTTCTGATCCTGTCGAGGATAGAGGTCTTGCCGTGGTCTACGTGACCCATTACTACTACGACGGGGCAGCGTTCCTTCAGGCTTTCGGGAGCGTCGGCTTCGTCGGAGATAAGTCTTTCCTCGATGGTGACGATAACCTCCTTCTCTACCTTGGCGCCCAGCTCTTCGGCAACGAGAGAAGCGGTGTCAAAGTCGATGGTCTCGTTGAGCGAAGCCATTACGCCCAGGAGCATCAGCTTCTTGATGACCTCCGAAGCGGTGACTTTAAGCCTTGTGGCAAGCTCGGAAACTACGATATTGTCGGGGATAAGCACCTTGAGCTGCTGCTTTCTCGCTCTTTCAAGCTCTAAGCGGCGGAGCTTATCCTGCTCTGTCTCCTTCTTGTGGGAGGAGAACTTATCCTTTTTATGCTGCTGCGACTTCTGGGTGATCTTCTGCTTCTTGTGGAAGGCGTCCTGCTTGTTGCCGCCGCCCTGCTTGGAATCAGCCATGTTGTCGTATTTTTCGTTGTATTTGTCAAGCTCGATGTAGCTGCCGCGGGTATCGACGGTGCTGAACGAGGACGAGCTCTTGCTGTCGCCGTCCGATACCGTGTAGCCCTTGTCGTCACCGCCCGTGCTCTTGCCGATAAGAGCCACC